>JAUNAE010000190.1 GCA_030527765.1 Eubacteriales bacterium | reverse complement strand
AAGATACCCTGAGAAGTATACATTTGTTTGTTTTTGGCGTGCATCCGTAAAGATCGGGGATGCCATGTTTATTGAATAAATAAAAAGTCTCCCGGTTCAGATGGGGTACCACAGATGTGGATACCGGTCTGAACCGGGAGACTTTTTTAGCCGAATCAAGTATCGGAAGCGGATTGCGAATAGCCGCTTGACTTATGGACGCTGAAAGTAATTATAAGAGTCGCTCGCTGCCGTCGGAATCATTGCGCTTCGTTCCTGAATTTTCTCAAGGATTCGGGTTGCTTCGGAGTCCTCGGCCGGTGTCGGCTGATAGTTGTTGTAATAGTAATCCGAGCTGATGGAGCATGGAATCAGTGTTACTTCGTTGTCGGATGCGACTTCTTCTCCGGTGACGGTAAACGTTTGCTGATAGATGACGCTGTCCATGTCACTTGGGTAGGAGTTTCCTCCGAAACAGAAGTTTCCAAGACTGTAGACAATGTTTTTGCCTTTGTAAGTTTCGATTCCCTGAAGAACATGGGGATGATGTCCACATACGAGATCAGCCCCGCAGTCAATGGCCATTCGTCCGAGGGTTGTCTGATTGGAATCCGGCATCTCTTCTTTTTCATTTCCCCAGTGGAAAATAACGATAATCAGCTGTGCACCCTGGGATTTTACGGTGGCAATGTTTGTCTTCATCTGTGTCTGACAATCCAGGTGATCGTTCAGTTCATAAATGCCGACAAGACCGACTTTAACGCCCTTGACATCCACCACAGCGGTTTCTTCGTAACCGAAATGTACCACGCCGACGCTGTCCAGAGCTGCAAGAGTATCGGTAAAACTCTGATCTCCATAGTCATGGCTGTGGTTGTTTGCAGTGTTGACGGTCTCGATGGATCCGTCTGTGAGAATGGAGGCAAAGGAGGCAGGTGCTTTGAAAGCAAACTGTTTGTCTGCGCGCTCATCGGATTCCGTAAGAGTGCCCTCGAAATTTGCGATGGTCAGATCATCAGAAGCAAAGATGGACTGTACGTTCTGCATGAAATAAGAACTGCCATACATTTCGTAATAGTTGTTGAGACTGGTGTCATAATCAAAATTGACGTCTGTTCCGAGAGTACAGTCACCGACAACGGAAATTGTCAGAGAGACGGGTGCCGGTGTCGTAGTCGCAATCACTTCCGTGGTCAGTTCCTCGGTGTTGTTTTCTTCTTCCATAGTACTGTTTTTGGCGGTATCTGTGACTGCAGAAGAGGAGAGGCTTCCGGAAGGATTTCCGAAAATAGAGGACAGTACCGATGCCAGGAGCAGGATTCCGCAAAATACAAGAGCACCTGCGCCAAAGAGTATCATATATTTCTGACGGCGTTTGGCAAGCTGCTGTTCTCTTTTTCGGCGCTGCCGGATTCTTCTGAGACGCTCTTCATCCTCGGGACTCTCCGGCCTTCTTTTGGCAGAACCGGAACGGGAAGAAGTCTTTGGAGAGGTAGTTCCTTTGGAAGAAGGACGCTTCGTGGATTTTCTCGGTACATTTCTTTTGTTGTCAGGCATAGTTTCACCTCATGGTTTTTCTTAAAGTAAGGAGTTCGAGGGTGAGCAAGAAGTGAAGCGGATTGCGAATATCCGTTTGACTTTACACACGGAGAAATCCTTATCAAGGTCAATGGCAAATATTTTGTCCCTGATCTTGATAAAAGTATAGAAAAAAAATGGAATTTCGTCAACCGAATATGATGTATGAAAACACCATGCCGGATATTGAACCGGGTATTCGTAAATTGTGAGAGATGATTTTCAATTTACAGATAGTCTGATATAATGGGCAAAGAGAGGTGGTACAAATGAAAACATTGATTTTTAATGGATCTCCGAGAAGTCATGGCGATACGTCCCGGATGATTGAAGCTTTGCGTCCGATGCTTCCTGGAGAGATCAAGGTTATTAAACTATATAAAGAAGAGATTCGGCCATGTGTAGACTGCCGGGCCTGTTCCAAACAAGCAGGATGTGTGATTCAGGATTCCATGCAGGATGTGTACAAAGAGATTGAAGAGTGTGATCACATTATTCTTGCCTCTCCGATCTATTTCGAAGAACTGACGGGGGTCCTTCTGGCGGCACTCAGCAGATTACAGACCTATTACAGTGCGCGATATATTCGCCGCGTAGAACCGATTTTGAAGAAGAAAACCGGTGGAATTATTCTGACGGCAGGAAGTATCGGACCGAAGGAAAAACCGGAAGGAACCGCCCGAATGCTTCTGGGAGCGATGGGATGCAAGAGTCTGTATACGGTGTATGTAGGCCACACGGATCGGGTATCTGCCATGGAACAGAAGGATACGATGGAACAACTGAAAAAGCTGGCAGAATGTATTTCTGAGGCGGAGAAGACCAGGGCGTAATTAAAAAAAAGGGGTGACCAATGATGAAACATAAAATGATGAGAGTTCTGTTGAAGAGTATGCTTGTGGGTATGGTGGCTCTGACTGCCATTTCCATGACAGGATGCGGGAAAGAAAAAGAAGATGCGGTATCAGAGGAAGATTTTCCGGATGATCTTGTCCCTCTGGATGAAGATGAGCTGAAGGAAATTGAAAATGCGGGTTCCGGCACCGTGGAATCGGATGATGAGATGATTATTCCGGAGGATGAAATGCTGGAACAGTGGGCAGACGCAGAAGAAGACGCGGAAGAAATGGAAGATTCCGGAATTCTCGGGAAGGATGCCGAAGAATAAAAACGATCATCGTATGGAAATGTTATGAGCAGAAAAGAATAGCCGGACAATACGAAAGGCTCTGGGAAATCAGATCATCTGGTTTCTCGGAGCCTTTTTACTATTGCAAGGAAATGTTCTTTCGTGCTGCGATAGCCTTACGAATAATAGAAGGATTCACAGTCGATATTTATTCTTCGGTCAGTGCGTACAGATCTTTGTAAAATTCCGGATAGGAGATGTTGACACACTCTGCGTCCTGTATGGTGAGAGTTCCGTCACAGAGACCTCCGGCGATGGCGAAGGACATGGCAACCCGATGATCCATATGAGAAGAAATTTCTGCTCCATGGAGCGGTTTGCCGCCGTGAATGATCATACCGTCTTCGGTAGCTGTGACATCTGCACCCATGGCTTTCAGGTTCTCTGTCATTACAGCGATACGGTCGGATTCTTTTACTCGAAGTTCTTTGGCATCCCGGATGATGGTTGTTCCTTCGGCGAAAGCAGCCATGACTGCGATCATAGGAAGTTCATCGATGAGGGTAGGGATGATATCACCTTCGATCACTGTTCCGTGAAGGGAGCTTGTGCGGACAAGCAGGTCTGCAGTCGGTTCCCCGCGGAAACTTGCATTTGTCACTGCAATATCTGCACCCATATCACTGCATACCCGAAGCAGTCCGTCTCTGGTAGGATTGATGCCGACGTTTCGAAGAAGCAGTTCGCTGTTCGGGGTGAGAAGACCGGCAGCGATGAAGTATGCCGCAGAGGAGATATCTCCGGGAACGAGGATGTCCTGTGCCAGAAGGGTTGGTTCCGGCATGATAGAAGCGGTTGTTCCACGGGAAGTGACATCTGCTCCGAAGGCAGAGAGCATAAGCTCTGTGTGGTTGCGGGAAATGACAGGCTCTGTAACGCTGGTTGGGCCATCTGCGTAAAGACCGGCCAGGAGCACACAGGATTTTACCTGAGCGGAGGCAATCGGAGAGTGATAATGAATCCCCTTAAGCTGTGACGGCGAAATGGCCAGGGGAGCACAATTGTTGCCTTCGATACTTTCGATGGATGCGTTCATCTCCCGGAGGGGAGTCAGAATCCGGCTCATAGGTCTGCGGCAGATAGATGCATCTCCAATGACGGAAGTTTTGAAAGACTGACCGGAGAGAATACCGGACATCAATCGGATGGTTGTACCGCTGTTGCCGACGTTCAACATCCGGTCCGGGGCATGAAGACCATGGAGGCCTTTGCCGTGAACGAGAACTTCGTCACCGTTTCGGTCGATTTCGATTCCCATCTGTCGGAAACAATCGATGGTGGACAGACAGTCAGCACCTTCCAGAAAATGAGAAATATGTGTTGTTCCGTTTGCGAGGGCACCGAACATGACAGCACGGTGTGAAATGGATTTGTCCCCCGGGACAGTAACAGTTCCTTTGAGATTTCGAAGCTTTTTGATTTCCATAATTTGTCCTTATCGTTCGTAGAAAGTATAGTTTCGTTTTGCGAGGAGAGCTTTGCCTCGATCCATGGCGTTCTGTTCGTAAAATTCGATTTTGAGAACACCTTGTTCAAATTCACGGTTATGAATGATACCGATGTTTTTGATACTGATCTGCTCCATTGCGAGGATTGTGGCAATGGTGGCGATTCCTCCGGCCTCATCTGCAATGTCCAGATAGAGAATATAGGCCTTCTTGAGAGGGCCGTTGTCTGTGATATCAATAGAATCTCTGTAATCTCTGGAACTTGCAAACATTTGAAACAGATTGTCAGAGTCTTTGTTGTCGATGAAGTAACGGACCTGAATAAGCATACGAATATAATCATCCAGTACATTGGAAATGTTTTCGGTGTTTTCCAGACAGATCTGCTGCCACATGACAGGAGAGGAGGAAGCGATTCTTGTGATATCCCGAAAACCTCCTGCTGCAATAGTTTTCATATACTCTGCATCGTTGTCCAGCATCTTCACAAGGTTCACAAGAGTTGAAGCAATAATGTGAGGCAGATGGCTGACACCTGCAGTAATGAAATCGTGCTCTTCTGAGGTGATGACCATTGGAATTGCACCGATGGCAGTGATGAGTTCTGTGAATTCCATAATCCGGTTCAGAGGAACTTCCTCTCCCGGCGTAATGATATAGTAGGCATTTTCCAGAAGGCGATCGCTGGAAGCCTTATAGCCGGATTTTTCGGATCCTGCCATGGGATGTCCTCCGATGAAATGGGAGGAAAGGCCAAGACGTTTGATTTCTTTGTGAATGGTTCCTTTGACACTTCCCACATCTGTGAGAATGCACTGTTCATCTAAGGTATCTTTTAGCTGTTCCAGATAGGAAACGTTGAATTCCACAGGAGCGCACAAAAAAAGATAATCGCATGTCTGAAGACGCTGATCTGCCAGTTCGCAAACACCGTCAATGCATCCCTCGGAGAGAGCGCTTGCCAGTGCATCACGATCCTTGTCAAAAGCGTAGAGATGGTATTCCGGACAGTGTTTGCGGATTGCTTTGGCAATAGACCCGCCAATGAGTCCGAGACCAATAAAACCAATGGTTTTCATTGAAGTAACAAGTTCCTTTCTATATGTAATATGCTCTTTACAAGCGTTTAAATCCAGAATTTATTTTAAAAGATACTACGGAAATTGTCAAATGATAACACGTTGAATTGCAAAAGTAAAATATGTCCGAAAAGTTGCGAGGATTACCTGAAGATATGACAATAACAGTTGGACTTGTACCAACAATATATACAATAAAGAATATTTTTGATGCGATTATAGAGAATTTATCTATAAAAAATCAAAAACACGCAACAAAAACATGCAAAAAATACATAATTATTTGGAACTGTATAAAAAAGATAGGCAAAATACGATAAAATACTTGAATTATCATCAAATTTTTAGTAATATATGAACATATTAGAAAAGATAACGCAGGGAGGTATTACATATGGACGTTTTTAGAACTGACCGAGTCAGAAATGTGGTCCTGTTGGGACATGGAGGTGCCGGCAAAACTACACTCGCAGAGGCAATGGCTTATCTGGCAGGCATGACCAGCCGTCTTGGCAGAGTTGAAGATGGAAATACCGTCAGCGACTTTGACAAAGAAGAGATCAAGAGAGGAATCTCTATTTCCACCACCACAATTCCGGTACCGTGGCAGAAGGTTAAGATCAATGTTCTGGACACCCCGGGATATTTTGACTTTGTCGGTGAGACCGAGGAAGCCGTTGGTGTAGCCGATGCAGCCATCATCGTTGTATCCGGCAAGGCTGGAGTACAGGTTGGTACCCAGAAGGCATGGGATCTTTGCGAGAGATATAATCTTCCAAGAATGATTTTTGTAACTGACATGGACGTGGATGATGTCAGCTACCGTGCAGTAGTAGAGCAGCTCACCGAGCTGTACGGCAAAAAGATTGCCCCGCTGCATTTCCCAATTCGTGAGGACGGCAAGTTTGTAGGATATGTCAACGTTGTGAAGCAGGCTGGACGTCGTTTCATCGACAAGGCCGGCAAGCAGGAGTGCGACATTCCGGAGTACTTAAATGAGTATCTCGAAAAATATCATGATATCCTGATGGAGTCTGTAGCTGAGACCAGCGAGGAGTTCATGGATCGCTACTTTGAGGGCGATACCTTCTCCGTAACCGAGGTTTCCGCAGCACTCGCTACCAACATCCAGGAGGCAAGCATCGTTCCGGTATGCATGGGATCCCCAGTCAACCTTCGCGGTGTCTCCAATCTGCTGGATGATATCGTAGGATATTTCCCAAGCCCGGATAAGAGACCATGCAATGGTATTTCCCAGAAGACCAACGACATCTTCGAGGCTAACTACGATTTCGCTAAGGCAAAATCCGCTTATGTTTGGAAGACCATCGCAGATCCGTTCCTCGGCAAATATTCCCTCATCAAGGTTTGCTCCGGTGTTATCAAGGGTGATGACACTCTGTACAACGTAGCTAAGGGAGAGGAGGAGCGTCTGAACAAGATCTATGTTCTGGAAGGCTCCAAGCCAATCGAGGTTCCGGAGCTTCACGCAGGTGATATCGGAGCCATCGCTAAGCTGAACAGCGTAGCTACCGGCGACAGCCTGGCTACCAAGGCTAACCCGATTCTGTATCCTAAGAACATTCTCTCTGTTCCTTATACCTACAAGAGATACAAGGCAATCAACAAGGGCGATGAGGATAAGATCGCTCAGGGTCTTGCACGTATCGCAAGTGAGGATACCACCATCCGTGTCGTAAACGACGGCGCGAACCGCCAGAGCCTGCTCTATGGTATCGGCGATCAGCATCTGGAGGTTGTCGCTTCCAAGCTGAAAGAGCGTTATAAAGTTGAGATCGAGCTCGTTAAGCCAAAGGTTGCTTTCCGCGAGACTCTTCGCAAGAATGCTGATGTTGAGGGCAAGCACAAGAAACAGTCCGGCGGACATGGCCAGTATGGTCACGTTAAGATGCGCTTTGAGCCATCTGGCGATCTGGAGACTCCATATGTATTCTCACAGGAGGTTGTCGGCGGTGCCGTTCCTAAGAACTACTTCCCGGCAGTCGAGAAAGGTCT
>JAUNAE010000189.1:2560-7318 GCA_030527765.1 Eubacteriales bacterium | reverse complement strand
TTTATCCTGTTTTTTTTCTGCAAAGTTCTCCGATGCCTTTATTTTTGAACCGTCTCACATTTCGCTCGCTCATATGCATCATTTCAGCAACCTCGCTGTTAGATCTTCTCTGAAGATAAAAAAGCGTCATAACTCGCTCTTGTTCCTCATCGGGGATACTGGAAAACTCGCTAATCATCTCAGTACATACAATCGCAAGCCTGCCATTGAGCTTTTCTATATCCTCATATAGTTCCTCAACCATCACAGCAGTCTTCCCCATGAAATCTTGATCTGGAGATGCCTGGACTCTTACTGCGGAGTAATCGAACGACTTTATTCCGGTCATGCAGCTCTTGAGGACAGCAATCTTCTCGTAGTCAGAATTGATTGCCATCTGAATTTTTCTGATGTTCTCTCTCCGTTTCCAGAGATCTTCCTTCTTTTCCGTGAAAGTCATATTTCCTCCGCAGTATTTTGCACCCTAAATATTCTCATAGTCACTTAACTATCACTTCTTTGTAATTATGGATTTCATTTACTTGCCATTCCTGCCACTGCATGAAATCATTGTACTTCGAATAAAACAGCGTGTTGTTCGTCCACCTCTGCAGCCGTCTTGTAATTGGTGGCGCAGAAGGCTTGTTGTAGATCATTACATAAGGCTGACATTTGCACTCTTGAATCAGTTGTATCCGCTGCATATCTTGCTCATGTGTGGTATCAAAGTTTGTAAGAACAAATACCTTCGCAAATCTCCAGTTCCATTTTCCGTTTTATTTTCTTCCCCTCACGCAGAGCAGGAAGGACTTCCTCAAATCTCATTGTTATTCTTCCTCCGGATATGGTTCTGGTAATGGCATCCATGCTTCAACCTTATCAACATCGTAATAAAATGACTTATCACCGCAATACGGCTCAGCACAAAAACACATCTCATGACTATGGTATTTGTTTGTATAGTAATATCCCCTCGTTGGTACATAATGTGATTCAGTAATAAGAACTGGTCTCCGCATTCCTTCATTTGGCAATCTCTCACTGCATGAAATCCATTTGTTCCCGACATTCATGTCGGTGACATCCGATTGAGTGCCACTCGATTCGCACTCGATTGCCTTTATTCGGTATTCTGCATCGATGAGGTTGTACGCCTGATTGATTTCGTCAAGTACAGCCTCACGAGGAATAGCGTCTATCGTGGGTTGTTCGTCAATCACATCTCTCAATTCGGCAAAGTCCATATATCCGAGTCTCTCTTCTACGGCGAACAACTCAATCAGCTTGTCTTTTAGCTTATCTGCATCAATTAACCTGATCATTCATTCCTCTTTCTTAATGTAAAAAGTCGGCTTCAAGCTGCACCTCTTGCACGGATACATCGTTTTGTCGTTCTGATACCCGAATGCGCACGATACGCAAAATGATTCCCGTGATACAAGACCTAACTGTGCGAACCCGTTTGCCATAGCCTGTGGTTCTGGCTCATCCGCGAACAGCATTTCCACATCTGTATCCAGCGCTTTCGCAATCTTTATGCACATCGGTGCTTTCGGAATTCTTTCGCCACTGACATATCTTGATATGCTAGTTTCTGTAGTTCCGACCTTCTCAGCAAGTTCTCGCTGTGTCATGCCTTTGGCATCAAGGTATTTTTCGATGTTAGGCTTTAACATGTTTTGTCCTCCTCTTGCTCCTGTAAAGATAATCTTTTTCCAGGCATCTCGGGCATTTTGCGTGCCTGGTTGTGATAGATCTTGTTTTGCAGCAGGGGCAGATGTTCATGCTCTTGTACCACTGGTACAGCTCCCTATTTGTCATGTCGTCTCCTCACCGCATAGATGCCGGTTGCAATCAAGATAATGATAGACACCACTGTGCAAGCCGGATCTGTGCGTGCGGCGTTCTCAATCCATAGCTGCATCCTGCTTCGGCTCCTTTTTCTTCACGAAGTCGTCGCAGCTCCTGCGGATCCACGCCGGAACCTTATCGCAGTACCGAATTCGTACTATGCAAAAACCTCCAACGTAGTAGACGCATGTGTTGCATTGTTCTTCCATTAGCCCGCCTTCTTCTTTTCTTCCATTCGTTCGTTCCTCATCCAATAGCTCTATCTAACAGCTTTTCATAAAGGTCTTTGTAGATTTCCTTCTCCCTTTGCATTGCCGCAAGCTCAATCCTTAGCTCTGAGTCTGCTTGTACTACAGGCTTCGGTTCTTCCACAGGCACCACTTTCTTTTCCGGCTCTTCCTTTGTTTCTGCCTTCTGCGGTGTCAGATAGAACCCAAGCATGCTTGCGATCCGTCCTCTGACGGTCATCATCTCGGCACTGGACAGCTCACGCACAAAACTGCACAGCGTGTTATAAAAGGCATAGCCGACCTTTCCACAGTCTGACCATTTCAGACTATGGCTTCGGATCTCTACACTGTTCTCTTCCGGCTTGGTGTCTGTTAGCCGGAGTACTGTCGCATAATTCTCGAAGCACTTTAACAGCAACACCTCATTCTCGCCGCCTTTTGCATTTTCTACTTTCCAGATCTCGCCCTCATATGCCTGCATTGTGTTCTTCCTTTCTATCTGTTTGATTGCGCCCGCTGCCGTCGGATCGTTGTATCCTTCTGCGTTTTTCATGCTTTCAATTCACTCCTGAACCCATTCGATTTGCTTATACTTAAGTTTGTTTATTTATCCTTGACGTATTACACATTTTTGTGTATAATAAAATCATTAAGGAGGTGCCTATGACGCCAAGGGATAAAGCAATTAAAGAACTGGAAACGAATGGTTACCATTTCGAACGCCATGGCAAGAAACATGCTATTTACCATAGTGACGAAAAGAACTATTCCATACCAGTCAAGCGACACGATTTCGACGAAGATGATTTAAGATACATCTTGAAAGAAATCAAAAAGGGTGGGCGGTAATAACCGCCTAGCCCTATTGCATAGAGGAGGATAAAAATGAGAAACTTTTACACCGCCACATTTATAACTGATAACGGAACTGTATACGCTCGTGTGCCAGATCTTCCCGGATGCATTACAACCGGTAAGGATCTTCCGGAAGCAATTGACATGATGACCGATGCCGCTAATCTCTGGTTAGTTGCCGCAGAAGATAGAAATGACCCTATACCAGCTCCCACACCTCAATCCGATGTTGATATTCCGGATGGTGCTACCGTTTCCCTTATCAAGGTTGATACTCTTGCTTATCGTGCTGAAACTGATACCCGAGCCGTCCGAAAGAATGTTTCTATTCCGGCATGGATGGCAGCTCTGGCCGATAAGCGCAATATCAACGTGTCTCAGGTGCTTCAAGAAGCATTACTGCAGAAATTTGTTTAACTCCTTCGGCTGCCAGCAATGGCAGCCTTTTTATTGTCTTTCGTGCTATTTATCCGGTTCTATCGTTCATCGCTTTCACTCGCCGCAACGCCTCATATGCTCCTTCTCGCTGTCCATCGGCGAATACAAGTTCTTCATCGGCTGGCATTTTTTGACCGTTGATCTTCTGATACTCTTCTTCGCACTCGTAATAGTAGTTTTCAAGTAACTCTATGAACTTATCCCCAGTTTCCACCGTTGGCTGTTCGGCAATCAGCTTCGAAAACTCCTCCATATCAGCAACCGCTCTTCTGCACTCCGCCTGCACCTCATCACTGTCTCTTTCGTCCGGTGCACTCATGAGCTGTATGTCTGCAATTCTCATCTGCAGCTTATCTGCATCAATTAGTCTCATTATGTTCTTCTCCTCCGTCCTCACTCAATACACTGAGGACTCGTTCCACTTCTCGCACCCTCTCCTCCTCCGGCAGGCTTACCAGGTAGTCTGTTGGGTGATAGATGTGTACTTTGCCCTTTCTGGTCATGATCCACATGCTTCAATCTCCCTTGTATGGTTTCGGAAGCGACATCCATGCATTGACGATAAGGTCATAAGATTTATAACTCTCTTCATCATCACCCCCGTAAAACGTCGCCCCCCCATTTTCGTCTCTTTCGCATCTGCCGATATCCAGATTGCTATAATTCGCAAAACTCACGAGTACATAAGTGCTCACGCCGTCCTCATCAAATTCCGGTAACCTCTCTTCGATCGGTATCCACTTTGTCATTTCTACACCTCTGCATATAGCTTGTTCTTGTGTTTTAGTTCCGCTGCCGGTATCAGCATCCTCTGCTGTATCGGCTCAGTTGTATAGCTGTCACATCTTAACGTGAAATCATCGTCGGCGTGAATGGTCGTCTTGCCCAGCAATGCCGCACGGCAATATGTGCCATTCATGCAGCCTTGATGCATTTCCTGCAACTGCGTGCAGTCTCTGCAGCTAAATTCGTATACCCAGCGCGGCATTAGCTTCTCCCTGTACTTCCGTATCCGCCTCTGTCCTGATTTGCAAGTACACGTTTTTCATAGTAGGCATAAACATTAAATAGAACTAAATACTCTTTCATAATTCCTCCTTATGCAATCATACGTATTTTCATGACGGGATTGCCACGCAATGCCATCGTGATCGTGCCGTCATCCGCAAAAGACCAGTCCTTTGCTTTTCCGTATTCCAAATAAAAACCTCTGCCATTATTCGCTTTGCTGATCCATGACTCCGGTTCTCCCGGAATCACCGTATAGAAGGCATTTGTCTGTACATAGTTCGGTTTTCTGATCTGTCCGGCAAATTCTGGATGGATATAGTGCTCCAGAATTTCGAAGCACTGTCCGTCTTTCATTGCTCTCTTAAACTGACTTAAATTCTGTACCATTGTCTTC
>JAUNAE010000189.1:0-2550 GCA_030527765.1 Eubacteriales bacterium | reverse complement strand
CGAACCTTCAGCACAATTTGCCACAGAATGTCGGAGTTGGGGCGATCTTATGCCAACTCCAGCTGCGTGCGGAAGAAGAGGGTTTTGTTCAGGTCTCTCATGTGGTGCTCCTTTCCCGTTGCCGGATAAACTTCCGGCAGCGGGGCTTACGCTTTACCATCCAAGAATAGCCTTCCGATAGTTCTTGAACTCTTTTATGGAATCTCACCAACTGGGTCCGGTATGGGATTGACCCACCTATCAATCTTCAGCTCGCTTAATATTGCTATGATCTTCTTCCCGCCTATTCGTTTGCCCTCTCTTTCGAATTCAGGAATAGCCACTTCAAGGAATTTCTTCAAGTCTTCTACACTTACAAAGTCGTCGATGTGCCACCCACCATACGGGACGCACATTTTGTTATACTGTCTTCTGTATTCGTTAAAAATGGCATTATGCTTTTTCTGTTCCTGGTTAAACACATTCAAGCGTTCTTGATATTCACGCATCCGCTGATGGTACAGTTTTACATCCAGTGCGTATTGTTCTTCTTCATCGAAATCGGCGTCGCTCTTTACCTCGAAAGCTCGTTCGCTGTTTTCGAGATTTACGAAGATATCTTCAATCGCCTTCTCTGCACGTTCTTTTGAGCTATAGTGAACTGCGTGATCTCTTTTAGCACTTGCAAAAATTATCGCTTCGTATTCTTCGCTATAATAGATTGCGAATGTTTGGTAGGTATTCAATATTTCACCGTCATGTATTTTGATATACGCCATTTCACGTCCTCCCAGTACTTCCGAGACCGCCTCGATCTGCATTGCCAAGTGTCTCAACCTCAGAGAGGTGCACTTCGGGCTGATGCTCCACGATGCGGAACTGTGCGATCCGGTCATTCTTCCGGATGTTGGCCTTGCGCATGGCGATTGCCGGGAACTGCCAGATATCATTATCTCCGCAGTAGCTCTCGTCGATGATACCGATGCTGTTGGCTGAGATGATGCCGTACCGCTTGTAGGTGGAGGATCTCGGCGCCATGATCGCCTCGTAGCCTTCCGGGAGCTGCATGCTCACACCAAGCGAGATCGTTCTGTACTCTCCCGGCTCCATCTCTACATCCTCAGCAGCACGCAGATCAATCCAGTCTCCGACGATAACCGGTGCGATCCTGTCAATGTCTGCTTGGTATTTAATCTTCAGTTCCATTTCGGCTCTCCCTGCTCTCAGATCTGATCCTGCGGACTTCCTTCGCAAGCCTCTTCTGGTCTCTTACGGCTCGTCTTGCCTCCACCTGTTCATCGTGCTCAATGATGCTGGCGAGCCATTCCTGTTCCTCTACTTCTTCCTCGTCCCTGGCCTTTCTTCGTTCATCCAGGAGATATTCTCTCTCGTAATCGTCCAACTGGTGGTCTTCGGAATATACGATTCCAATCATGTAGCCGGTACCGAATACAATGGCGAATACAATGATCGTCACAATAATCTCTGCCATGTGTTTTTCTCCTTTAGCTCGTCTTGAGCTCTGCATTAGATCTGGCTGTTTCAATCTTCATCCGACCGCTATTTTCAACAAGCCCGAGAAGCGTCTGTGTAACCGACAGCGGAATTTTTGCTTCCTCACTCTGACGTTCTACAAGTGTGTTATATGTGCGGATGAAATGCGACTGCTCGACGCTGTTAACCGTGTCGCTTGGCAGCTGTGCCATGTCCCGAAGAGATGCAGCGGAGCCAACTGCCCTCTGCACGATCTCCGGCAGTTTTGCGAATTCTTCCTCGCTTCCGTAGTTGGAGTTCCGGAGAGCCTTCTTCACGAGCGTCCACGCCTCCGTTGCAGTAAGGTTGTCCGTATCCCTGACGAATTGGATCCTGTCCACGATCTGTCCGGGCGACGGCGGAAATCCCTTCGTGTCTGTCGCAAGATACGCCTGCAGCCCTGCGGTCGCCTGCTCATATGTATAGACCTTGAGAACCGCTGTCCATGCGGAGAGCAGATCCTTCGTGTCCTCTTCCGAGTAATCTTTGTAAAATCTCGGATATGTCGCTTTCACGACGTACAAAACCTTAGCCACTTCTGTACGATTCATAACCCTCGTTCCCCTGTATCACATTCCGGAGATAGTCTCCGGCGACGTCTCTCTTCCGGCTTTGCCTGCGATTGAGATAGCTCTCAAATTTCGTTCCGAAGAGCGTTTCGGGCCGGAGATACTTCTCCATGTCCGTTCCTAACCACTCATCAGCCATCTTATCGATGACGATCTGAAAGTCCTCTGGAGAGTATCCCTCGTTGAGCCGTGCGGTGATAACCTTTTTTGTTTTTGATGACGATGTCCGGTATTGCGTACCGCATTTCTCGTTCAGATGGGCAACGATCTCCGGCACAACCCGACTATATGTTTTCTGAGAACCTTTAGGTTCTCCATTATCATTTACATTGTCATTAACATAATCATTATCATTATCATCATGGAAATATCATAGACATAGAGAAAGCTTTATAAATAAACCAAGTGAAGAGAGTATGCAAAATTCACTATCCATCATGAACTTGCCTCAACCGCGTGGCATAAATTG
>JAUNAE010000188.1 GCA_030527765.1 Eubacteriales bacterium | reverse complement strand
AGTCGCCGGAGCTATGAGCGGAATCCTAAATCCCACAAAAAAAGTGATTGAGCCGGTTTTATTCTTTATTCAAGCGTTCCAACATCAGATTCTTCTAACAAACGCAATCTGTGATTACTGCCGAATAGAGCTTATTGCTGTCGCAATCAGTTGGTACCAATCGCCTAGGCCAAATCCTATAATCCTGCTCAATGCAATAAATTCTGCAACTGCAATCAGTAGATACATGATTGCAAATGCAAGGATGCCTTTATTGCTGTACCATACATACTTTCGAGGAAGCTTTCGAGTAATAAAGGAGAGAAGATTGCTAATAATCTCCTTGATTGCCATTAGAGGTGCTAGCAAATCTTCCTTCAGATTTCTGAAAATCACTAGGAACAGATTTTTAACTGAAAACGTTGTATGCCTTAACCCAAATTCTATAATCACGTCAAGGATAAAGGCAAGCACGTACATTCCTACGCAAATGAGAAACAGGAGAAAATACTTTTCTCGATCTGCATGAAATACAAACATGGCTACAGCCAACATAATCCCAGTCCAGAAGCCAATATAGGACAGGAATCCGATCAAGTGAAGTAAAAACTTCATTGCGGAAGAATCGCCGCTACTGATATTGTCCCAAGATATGCTATTCTTAAAACCACACTCAGTACATTTCCAAGTATATTTGTGGTCATCAAATTTTCGTTGTGTATTCAGCAATGCACCGCAATGATCGCAGTACCAATCAATTCCTGGGAATCTTGGTTCTCGTGCCATTTTTTCCCCTCTGTGACCTAATATTAATTGTTCTATCTGGAAGTTTTACATTTGGAATCCAAAGTAGTCTTCCACCCCAACCTTTCCGGCGAGTTACCAAGCATTGTTTAATCCAATTCGATATCCCAGATCAAACATCTCTGAAATTATATCGGTATCGTTAATTCTGTAAGAGTACTCACTTCGATATACCGTATTGCGTGTTGAGGCAACACAATCCGGCCTATGATGCAAATACAGCCGAAGCTCCAATCCCCACTTGTTGGCATCTTCATCCAGAGCAATGATCCCGTCCGTATCATCACCAATCGTTGGATTGTATCTGCTATTATACTCTTGATAAAAACTTCTCAGCCTTGAAGGCCGACCTTCTGCTTCAATAAAAATATCGTATTCGTTCTCTTTAATGAATGCGTCCAGATCTCTCGCTATGCTCATAATTCGTTCTCCTTATATTTTTGGAACAAGCGTCATATAGTCAACACTGTTTGTTCTCATGTCCCATTTCCCGACACGCATTTTCTTGATCTTCTTCTTATCTCCGAAATCAAGCAGGTCCTCTCGCCTAAAAGTATTAAGAAGCTTGTTTAAGCTGCCAAGATCTGCTGATGATAACAGGAATGCTTCATCAGGATCTACCAGTTTACAGTATGCCCAAAGTTGTCCGAGATCTCGGAGCGTAAGTCTTGTCTTTTTGGCTTCAATAAAAAACAGCTTAACATCCGAATCTTTTCGGGCAATTCCAAGTATATCGATCTGTATGTCTACTCCGTTAGCCATCTCATTGACGATATCATATTTAGCCAAGACTCGATCCAAACGCTCCGCATGAGCATCTACGGCAACAACATCATATCGCTTGTATTTATCTTTCAGGTACTGTTCGAGCCATACTCGCATTGGTTCATATAATTCTTCTTCGCGCATGGCTATTCATCCTCTCCATATCCCAGATCTTCAGCGATTCCCGTCCAAGTGTCATAGTGCTTTCCACGGATCTTTTCAGGAATAAACTCATCATTCTCACCGGGATGATGCGGCTTTTCTCGGATACGTTGTGTCAATTCCCAATAGTATCTATGAAGTCGAGCCGCTGGATCTCTACCTGCCATAATATATGGTTTCTTCTGTTCATCAGCAAAATAATCCAACGCCTCTTGCTTATGCAGTACAACAAATCCAACTGGCTGATATTCCAACGCCCAGACCTTTACTTGATGCTCCTTCTTCCAAAAGTCGGGGTGGCCTTGATTATACTTCTTCAGATTTCCGTCACGCATATTGGGATGTGCCCAGTCTATAGCTTGAACAGGAATATCAATGCTCTTAAGCAGATTGCAAAAATCGACAACCAAATCCCAGTTGTGCGGTATCTCAAAATACACTCTATAATTCGGTTCAGAGAAAGCATAGTTGCTACGGCGTATGTATCCTGTGACATCGGCAAAACCTTTGACAAATTGTTTCCGCTCATCCAGCGTAAACGAGAACACTTCAG
Organism: Eubacteriales bacterium; assembly: GCA_030527765.1. Next base: position 5,108 of record JAUNAE010000188.1, on the reverse strand, counting down.
GAGAGATCCTCACATTATCTGAAGAAGTGGCCCCGCCGATATAGCGCAATACTTCTCTCATCAAATAATCTTCATTTGGCTTTCGAAAAGAGAGCAGAGAAACATTGGCGTTTTGCGTAAACATCAATGCAGTTCCAAGCAATGGTTCCAATACTTGGCGGATATCGGTTATGCTGGCACGGACATAGATCCCAACATCATGCTGAAATTCTGTTTCCAGTTTCTTGTGAGGAATCTCGATGCTTACAGTCGTTTCAGTCGTACCTCTTTGTATTTCACCATTTCCTGTTATCATGCCTAGCAGATAAGCCATTTCAACGTTCATATTGCGTCCCTCACTACCTTCTGTATCCTCGCTCGAATTCTTCTAAGAACCCTCTCTTTTCTGCTATAGATCGGATTGCTGACGTATCCTGCCAATCTCCAAATCTAAAGCCGTAATTCTGTACGATGTCTATAACAAATTTTGATTTATTGATTCTCCCCACACATGATCCAGTTCCTTTTCCCATGTTCTTTCGAAGCGTCTCCGGGCAATTCCGAAGATTTGCAAAGTTTATTCGAAACTGTGGGGATAGCTTGTTTGGCATTCCGCTCGGAGTATCGCCTAATTCAATAGGACGATATGTCTGCCCAGGAAACAGTTTTTCAAATGTAGCATCTCTGCCATCTTTGGGAACTTCTGCTTCGACTGAGCTTACTCGTCCCGGAGTTGCCATATAACCTACTATCTCAAACATTTCCGCTTCTGACCGAACCGATATTGTCTGTGCTCGTTCACCGACCAATGGACTATTTGCTCTTGATTCATAAGCGTAGCTAAATTTTCGCGGCGCGGTTTTCGGTAAACCGGCAGGTTTTATCTGCGGCTCTGGAGTCTGGTTTGCAACTTTTGCCTTTAATTCAGCTTCGATCTTTTCCTTCGCAACAGATACTTTATCCTGAAGTATCGGATCATCTGTTGATAAAAAAAGTCCGAATGCTTTAGGAAATTGAAACTTCTTCAGCTGACCACCAAAATCGACTTCTATTATGGTTTCACTTATGTTTACAACCGTCCCCTCGCCATAAGCTTTATGTCGAACCTGCATTTCAAAGGCCCCCTTCCCTAATTCAAATTAAAGGATGCCGCTATCTGATCTGCGATTGCTTTTGCCAGCAAAGGCGGAACAGCATTTCCTATTTGTTTACGAATATGAACCTTGGAACCATAAAATATAAAATCATCATCGAAGGACTGAATCCGCGCAGCTTCTCTTGGTGTGATTGCACGGTGCAAGTAAGGATGATTATTAGTTCCATTAGACGAGGCATCAAACCTTGTATCTATCGTAGGCGATACGGCATCCCACTTAAGCCGTCCCCATGTTGTTTTAAATTGTTGATTGCCATGCATTTCTTCAGGTAAGAATTCCTTACCCTGTTCAGGCGGAATCATCTTGAGCTTTTCGATGGCAACGGGCTTATGATTGGAGGCTTTGTGATTATAAAGCTTTGTGCTACTCTTACGCATCAGCCTTTGATAATCGCTGGTCGGTTCGATTTTATAATCTTGCTCGAAATCACCTTCTCCAGATTCCAGATAAGAGAGATCGCTGATGGCATCTCTTACTGTGGTTGCCTTCGAAACAAGTGGCTTTGGCAAAACAATAGGCCCATGTTTTGAGCATATAAAAATAGCTCGTTCACGTGACTGCGGGACACCGAAGTTCTCGGCATTCAATATTCCGAATCTAACTGTATATCCAAGGTTTTCTATCGTTTCCACAATCTCATCTTTAAACCATCCATTTGCTGACGAGAGCAAGCCTTTCACATTTTCAATTACAAAAACATCCGGCTGAAGTCTTTCAACAAGATTGAGATATTCTCTGAACAAAAAGTTTCTTGGGTCTTTTAATCCAAGCTTTTTGCCCTTCGATGAGTATCCTTGACAAGGCGGTCCTCCGGCAAGCATATTAACACCTTTCTCTTTAGCAAGAGAAACAACCCGCTCTTTCACAGTGGGGTCTGTTATGTCTCCGACAATTACTTCGGCCTCGGGCATATTCTTCTTGAATGTTTCAGCCGCATGTTCATCAAAGTCCAATGCAACAGCGGTCTTGAAATAGGGGTTCTTATGCATTCCCCACGACAATCCACCTGCACCGCAAAAGAGATCCAGCACTCTGAATTCTTTTGGAAGAGGACTTTGGTTCGTCTTGCGCCGAATTAGAATCCTTTTAAACAATTCCTTGCCATTAATCTTTGGCTTAAAAAGGTCAAACTCATTGTCAGAACCATGGTTTGCTTCGCCAACGATCTCGAATTGTGAGCCATTATGATATTTCAGATATGTTATGGGAACACCCATAATGCCTTCATAATCCATAGGGATATCCGTAACCCTACGTACATTGATTGCATCGAAATTGTCATATTTCGGATATAACTGAGGGTCATAATGCTGTGTCAAAACAAGTTCTTGATGTCGCCTAGGGATATCAAGATTTGTAAGCCACATTGCATTTCCCAGGCTTCTCCATTTTTGTCCAGATTCGTCCACCCAAAAACGGGTTTTTCTGGGTTCAGTGTCAGCAGGCACACGAAAGGCCATATCCCCAAACCGATAGCCTACCCAAGCTTTATCTTCTTTGATATAGGGGAAGATTTCTTTATACGTTATGGCATTCTGGTTTCCAATTAGCAAAAACTGCTTCTCGTACTTAACGAGAAGGGAAAAGAGCGCGGCAAACAGGCTGAATGGCGGATTAGTAACACAGATATCGCACTTCTTCAGGTACTCAATACATTCTGAAGAGCGAAAATCACCGTTGCCACGCAGCTTCTTAACAGTATTCTTCTTCCCTAACACTTCCCTGATTATTTCATCCGGAACTTCTTCGCCTTTTTTGCCCGGCATTTTGGATACTGATAATACATACCCTTGTCCGATTAATACCGGGTCACCATCACTGTCAAACAGATCTAACGTCAGCTGAACATTACCTTGTATCTGATCAAGCTTTGATCCGGCGAAGGAAGTGCAAACCAGCTTCTTTAAGCGAAGTTTATTAAAGTTACGCAGGAAGTAATAGCAGAAATTTGATTCATACGGATCGTCACAGTTACAGAGAACAGATTTCCCTTCAAATTGATCCTCATAATACTCAAGTTCCTCGGCAATCGTCTCATAAGTGGTGTACCACTCGTCAGTGTTGTCAGCAGAATACTTAGCATTGTTTAATGTGGAGTTTCCCTGTGGATGCAGTTCATCATGTGTTAACGCCATCGTTATTTCAGCCATTGTATTCGCTCCTAACTCTCACTTCTCATATTTGTTTCTAAGGACTTCAGCATTTTCTGCTTTTCTTCGTAATCATTCAGATATGCAGTCAACGCTCTTTCGACCGCAATAGTTTTTGTCTGTCCGGCATCCTCGCAGAGAGCTTCAAGCCTTTCATAAATCGGTGTTTCAATACATATATTCAAGTATGTTCCGTTTTTCTTAGGTCGTCCCATATTAAACCTCTCCATTTTGAACGCACAGTGCTACATCTCCCCACATCATACCACGTTTAACTACCGAAAACAATTAGTGAGCATGAATTCCATGATTCTTAGCATTCTCTCTTGCGGCCTTTCGTCTGGCCTCACTGTATGGAGCAGTAAGCCGGATCGATAGCCTTCCCTTATCAATCACATAACTCTGACAGCCAAGCTTTTTATCCTCTGATTCCGGTCGGCAGTGCTCAGGGTACTTCTTTGAATAATCAGCCAGGCGCCGCTTGAGAGCGGAATTGAAGGTATAGACACTGTAAGTATCATCGCCTTCACTGGTCAGGATAATGATTTCCTTCTCATATTTTGTAAGTCTGGTCATAGCATCGATTTCTCCTTAAAAATTGCAGGTCAAGAGCCGCCAATCCGTAAGGGACTGACGGCCCCGATACACTTGCCTGTCGCAGTTCAGTTCTCCGTATCAGGCTTTTACAGTGAAATACCCCAAGTCATCAGTCTTGATTCTCCAAAGCTCATCGACCTTCCGGGCCTCGGTCAGGAGATCCTGATATTTCTCGGATTTGAAGACATTCATAGTAGCGACCTGTGAGGTCAGGTCATGGATGATCTGCTTCAGGTCCGGATCCACCGTCACATGCTCGACATGGGCTCATAACAAACTATCACCAAAGACCATTAAGTCAATAAGAATAAAGGCCATATCTGAGGTCCAATTTACCCGATGGATATGGTCTTTTTATTTCCGGGTCTTTTTATTTTTTTATTTCGCGTAATATCGAAAATGCGCATTTACCTATTATTTGCGGCTTTTCCATAATCTTACTGAGAGTACGATGCTTTCACCTGACGGTCCTCATTCTATATCCCAATCCGGCAGTGTTCTGCCATCGAAATCGAGATGTGCTTTCTTTGCTTGTTCGTGTTGGTGTTCCCTGGGGATCTCGTAGACTTTATCCCCTCGTCGAAGCCGTGCGCCGGTCTGATGATAGTGAAAGGCAACGCCGTATTCCACGCATTGCAGGTGTGTGTCCAACACCCAGGCGTAGTCGCAGATCCTTGCCTCGGGTCCGGATTCCCCGCCGCAGGAGACGGATCGGATCTGACTGCCATACTGCCTCAGATAGGGCCTGATGTTGATTCGTTCCAGCATAGGCTCATGGATGATAGATTTGTTCGGTATCGGCAGCTCCAGAAAGACCGGCAGACGCTTGTCTGTCATCCGCTGGTTCTCGCAAGTGCAGCAGATCTCCACATTCTCATAGCCGGTCCCCCAATCGGGTGGCAGTGCGTCCTGGATCCTTTCCGGTCGCTTCGTCACCATATAGAAGCTGCAATCGCAGCGTTCCCTCATCATTCGCCAGGCTTCGAGCCGCCATTCGTCCGCATCCGGATGGAAGAAGTCAGACGTAAAGCAGGTAAAGAAGGTGGTACCGGCTGGATATTTATACTCACCCTTCATTGGTCCGGACCGGTATTTCCGGACTGGCAGTGTGAAGTTCTGCGTTTTGTGAACTTTTGAAGTGTCCTTGCCGTATTCTGCATCGCGCCGGTATACATAGCAGTGAGCGCAGCCGGGCGATACCTTCGTGCATCCATGCCACAGGTTC
>JAUNAE010000187.1 GCA_030527765.1 Eubacteriales bacterium | reverse complement strand
CAGGAGTGATTGCTAATGTCAAAGCGGTAGGACATCTGCTCGGTATAAAAGCCTTGCAAAGCCTTGCAGCAACCTATACCGGCAATATGAGGTCGGCATTCAAAGCTGCGGGATTTACCGTGCTGACCGGAAGTAAGTACCTGAACTCAGCAGCGTACCTATTGCCCGGAGATATCCTTCTCAACGACAGCCACCATACGGCAACGAATATCACCAGAGGAAAGAGTGCAGGGAATGAAGGAGCTGGAGGAGGAATGTCTTCAAAGAGTTACCTGTCAAAGGGCGATACCGGTTCAGGGGTAAAAGCTATGCAGACTCTTCTCATTGCTGCCGGTTATTCTTGCGGAACTGCAGGGGCAGATGGAGACTTCGGAAGTGCTACAGATGCAGCACTGAGAAAATTCCAGAAGGCAAACGGATTAGAGGTTGACGGAAAGTATGGTCCGGTATCCAAGGCAAAGTTAACCGCATTGACCAGCAAAAAGAGCGTTGAGGAAATCGCAAAAGAGGTCATTGCCGGTAAGTGGGGTAACGGAGTAGAGCGTACAAGTAAGTTATGGGCTGCCGGATACGATGCAGCAGCCGTCCAGAAAAAAGTGAACGAGCTTTTGAAATAAGCAAAAGACATGAAGAAACCCGGGGCATTATGCTCCGGGTGTATTTTGTTTATACTGGCAAATGATCGATATCTGTGGTATGATTTTTATGTTGTCCACCCGATACCCGACAATGGGAGGAGGTGATCAGCATGGAATTTCTTACTACGTTTCTTGTGACTGTCGCAGCTGGTGTGGTTTGCCACCTCATCGGCAAATGGCTTGACAGACACGATAAGGACAACAAATAGCCTAGTGGGTGCTTTGCCACTGTAAAAGAAAAGAAGAACCCTCAGCTGTGCTGCAACACAACTGGGGGTTCGTTTCTTTTGATCGGCATGGATCTTACTACGTTTCTTTGCCTAAAGGCATTATAGCATATGCATTTTGGAAGTTCAATATCCATGAAAATTATTTTGAATATAAAACCATCGGAACTGGCTTTCCGAGGGTCTCGTTTATCGCATGGATAATATTGCATTCCTTAGCTGACTTAATAATATACCTTGATAATCAAAAGTCAACATTTGTTTGGAAGATAGAAGAACCCTCAGCAGAGAGTTCTTTTTTGATTTATACCAGGCGCAAAGTTCGGTGCAATTGGAGGTGCGATTTTTAATTGCACCAGTTTGAACCGGTGCGATTGAACATATATTATTATTTATATCTATACTCTATATTCTATCTCTATATCTATATCTCAGACAGCCAAATTAAAGCCGGTGTTAAGCCGTTTTGAACCTCGTCGCTTTAAAGTGGTAAAGAATTGAGGATTTCACTCCTTCCTTGTGAAAGAAATTATCAAATAAATCAAGCCAAAAAATCCACAGAATCCACCAAATAAATACGGCAAAAATGGAGAAACTGATTCGGATATATAAATTCCAGTTCCAATGCATGCTGCGGATGTAATTATCAAAAGAATGCCCCAAGCACGGAAAGCGAGAGGAGAAGCCTTAGAAGGCTGCTTTCTTGGTTGAACTGCTTTTTTACTGGACACATGGTTAGTGTACGAAATTCCTGTTCCGGGTATGGATGCTCTGGTATTGACTCCTTTTTTAGAATTAACCGATACACCGTCGTGTTTTCCACCGACACTAACGCCAACACTTTTCTTACCGATATTCACTTTGACTCCAGGCGCAATTTTAATGCTTTTTCTAGCTCTTAATCCCATACTATTTCCTCCCTGCCGCTTGCCAAACAAGTAATTGTAAAGGCAAGCATATATTTATAAATATTTTACTCTTACGATGAGCACTCATAAATCCTAATAAGTTGAGCTTAAACCTCCCGAAATATCTCAAAAAATGTATAAATCCATGTTGACAGCCTATGCCTACGTGGTACTATAAACTCAACAAAGCGAGTTATAGGTGATTGAAACGCAATATAACGAGTTATACACAGAGTTATCCACAGGAGGTTGAAAAGTGAAAAAATTCAAGAACTGGAAAGATTACGAAAGATGGACAAATAAGTTCGAAAATTGCAGTGAGTATGACCATATCCCGACAATCATTGATGATGGGTTTAAAATCGCAGCAGATTTTGAGACAGAGTGCAAAAACTGGAAGACAGCAGTCAGAAGATTTGAAAAAACGTTCAAGTCAGTACCGGAGTTGGAAGAATGGTTCGAATGCATCAGAGAGAGCTGCGAGAATGGATTTTTCAAAGACATTACAGGATGGCAGCCATGCGGCATGAGCCTTCAGGAGATTAGAGAGAGTGCCAGAACGAATGGTGCCTACAGCTGGGGCGTAGAAGAAGTTAGCGAGGGATGCTGGTATATTTTTATCAATGTATCTGGTTGCTATATTGGCAGACAGCCGAAGATTGCATAGGGAGTGACGAAGATGAGATACCCGAAAGATTTTGGAGGATGGAACGGAAATAAACGATATTTAACTGGATATCCGGTGTGCATTTTACAGTGGGGATCTGGAAAGACAAAGACATTTGCTGTTGAGGTTTTGGGGTTATCTGTGCATCAGAATAATTATTTCCCAATTCCTGGCAAAGGGGATGAGGCATTGCAAAAAGCTATCGATAAAGCCTACGAATGGAAAGAGAAAATCAAGGAGGGCGGGCATGGAGATTAAAACAGCGATCAATGAGTTGATGAAAGAGGAGGTCGTTCAGATTTTGGTTATGGACGGAGCGCATATTATTTTCTGGGGCAAACCGGAAGATTTTCTGACACAGGTGGATGAATATGCACCGGAGATCCTGAAAAGAAAATTCGAAGTAGACGATGACTATTACAGAGACAAAGCGGTCATTAGACTTGCATGAGGAGGGGAGCAGATGAGTTTTCCAAGACGAGAAGTGATTGAGAATCTGAGAAAGAGATACCCGGTCGGATGCCGAGTATCGTTGGTTCGGATGGACGATCCGCAAGCGCCACCGGTTGGAACAGAAGGAACCGTATACGGAGTGGATGATGCCGGCAGCATTCTGGTGAACTGGGATAACGGGAGCAGTCTGAATGTCTTATACGGCGAGGACGTATGCAAGAAAATCAAGGAGGGGACAAAGAATGAATAGCGAGAAAAGAAAGAAGCTCATCGAATTGATGGATGAGATCGACCGTTTACTGGGGGATGATGAGACCTTGGCAGAGGCAGTGAAGGAAGTCAAAGAGGAGGAAGCAAAAGAATCTGTACGGGCGGCTACGGAGGTCACAGAAGGGCAGCCCACAGGTCCGAACCATAACACTAGAGTCAGATATACGATGGACTTCAAAAAAATGATTGTCGGACTGCATCTGGAGGCAGGGAAAACATTTACGGAGCTTACCAATCAGTACGGAGTATCGAAAGCGACAATCACGAAGTGGTGCAGCAATGACAGGTATATTCGCAATCTGAACCAGAATGTCGCTCAGGTAGAGCTGGAGAAGATGCAGAAACGATGCGAAGAGTTGGTGAAGGAAAACGACATTCTGAAAAAGACAATTCAGACATTGACCACGTTAGGGGCGGCAGGAGGTATGGCATGACAGCATTAGAGAAGATTTTCGAGGGGTATATCAATAAGCGTATGGACGGGGACAACCCTGACCCCGAGCGGATGGACATAGCACTCCTTGAGGTCGAAAGGGAATTGGAGCATCAGGGAGTCGAGGGCATGATGGCTGTGCTGGAACTGGTGAGTGCTTTCGGGAATGAGGCAGAGCGCACAGGATTTTTTGCAGGGTTCCGCATGGCGTGGGAGCTGTTGAACGATATGCAGATGAGAGATATGCAGGAGGTGCAGAAATGATTGACAAGAACGGGCGAGAGATTAAGTCTGGCGATGTGGTTATTGTCGAGGGCGCTTATTTTGACAGACATAATGGGCGGTACGTGGTGACACATAGTCCAGGAGACGAGCACTGGAGTGGAAAAGATCATTGTATGGTGAAGATCAAAAGGAACGGGAAAGTTTCCACAGGGAAATACCGGCATTGCTTTTGGCCGATTATGAACACGATAAATAACAGAGACAAAAAGATCGAGGCGAAGGAATGGAACAGGGAACACGCCACAATCGAAGTTGTGGGATTTATGGGCATTCCGTATGATGAGCTATAAGGACAAGGCAGGGGCTACTCAGATAAAAATGGGCAGCCCTTATTTTTATCAATTTTTGTATAAATACATGTTGACAGCCTATCTAGCCGTGGTATATTAAACTCAAGTAAACGAGTTAGAGAATAAGTAAAACACAATTTACCGAGTTGGAGGGCGAAGAAATGAAAAGAAATCTTAGCAAAATGAATACAAATCAGCTTAGAGATTTAGCAGTCAGCCTTGGAGCAGATAAGAAAAAACTTTACGGAACATCAAAGCAGGCGTTGATCATTATTATCCACAAACTCGAAAAAGAGCAGTAAGAAAAGGGGGACGAAGACATGAAAGAAAGAGCAAAAGAGATGATAGAGAGCATCGAAAACCATATCAAGTGGGCAACAGAGGATTTGAACGAAGCAGTGGAAAGATTTCAGGCATGGGCAGCAAAGGCAGATGCTTATAGCATTGCAACCTTCGGGGAATCGGAAGTTCGACGAGTCGCAGAAGCCCGCAAGAAACTTGAGAAATACTATGACGAAAAGGAAATCATCGAGCACCTTATGAGGACAGAGGAGGACTGACCATGGAACGATACGAACTGAGAGACGGGAAAGTATTTGAGATCATCCGGTTTTCGGATGAATATGCAGTCGCAGAGAACGGAACAATCCTGTATGCAGGGACATACGCAGATTGCCGGAGATTTATTGAGGGGCGAAAGAAAAGAAGATAAACAAGAGATATGGAGGGCATGAACATGGCGAAAATCATTCAATTCCAGAAGGTGGAACAGCCGGTCAGCAATGGATATCACAACCTGTCAGGGTTGATTGCTATTGCAGACTCAGCAAGCGCAGTGAATTTCTTTCTGGAGAGCGCAGAACTGCTGGAAAGCCAGGGAAATCTGTTAGATGGGGAAGCAGAGAAACTGGAAGAACAGGGAAGAGCAAAACGACTGGAGATCACAAAGCCGGAGCAGAAAGAACCGGAGGCTGTGGAAGGTCCGGGAGTATACACATTCACTCCAGAGATGGGGCAAGCGAAACCAAATTGTCAGATGGAAGCACATCGGGCGTATTATGGCAAGCACTGGTTTATTGACGCCCCGATGGAACTTCAAGGACGTGGGATTACATTTATCAAGAAATACTACGAGAAAGATTTTTGCAATCCTGAAGATCACCGGGTCGGATGGAATGAATACCGGGTGACCGATAATGCATTTAAAAAATTGAAAAAGCAGTACAGCATTTCGATGGAATGTTTACTTGATTAACCACATGGCAGCTCAGAATATGGGCTGCCTAATTTTTTTCTTCCTTATGTAATATAGGGTATTGACAACTTGCCTACCCGTGATACTATGAGCTCAACAAGATGAGTTACAAATAACAGAAAATGAGTTCAGGAGGACAGGGCATGGTTAAGTATTACAGTACGCAAAGACCAATCGCACAGGGCACATATCCCACTGGATATAAGGTTAGAGCATTGGTCAATTTTGATTTTCGAGCCTATATGGAGAACATTGGCAGACCGGCATGGGGATGGATTGCATTCGATGAAGAACTTCCAGAGGATGTAGCAAAGGAATATGAGCTTGTCAAGGCAAACGAGTACGAGCAGAAAGGCGGCAAATATGTGGTTAAGTGTTAACGAGGACGATTATTGGGAGCGCAGGCGGGAGGAATGGGAAAACCAGAGAGCCTTCCGCAGACGGAGCGAGTGGGATGAGGAGGAAAAAGAGACCGAACGAGAATACCTTTTCTTAGACGAGGAGGAGGACGAGATCGAAGAAAAACTTGGCTACCCGATGAATGAGCTTTGCGAGGGCGATTTGCTGGACATCGTGGAGGATATGAAGGGCATCGAAGCTGAGTCGGCAGAATGGGATGGAAATTCCCATGCGATTGTATACACATACGAAGTGGCGTAGGAGGTGCAGAGGATGGCAAGAAGGATTCCAAGACCGAAACCGGGCACGAAAATGTGTGAGATATTTTATTGCGATATGAGGTCAGACAGATATTGCTGCACGTATTGCGCAAGACGAAGAAGATGCGACAACCATTGTCTAAATCACCCGGATAAATGCGGGAAATGTTTCAAATATGAGGAGGGGAACGAATGAAAAGCATTGCAGATATCATCAAATCGGAAATGGAGGCACAGGGAATGACGTACGAGCATTTGGCTTCCGAGTGCGGGATCACGAGACAAAATCTGTGGATCCGTCTTAACAAGGTGTACTGCCCGAATTTTGAGAATGCCCAGAAGATGCTGAATGCATTGGGGGTTCAGATTGAGATTAAGAAAAAAGAGAACGCTGCAAAGGAAGTGGACCAGAAATCGCTCTTCAGATGTTTGGAGGAAAAGCAGATCAGTTATGAGGATGTCGAAACCATCCTGAATGAATTCGGGTACGAGATTGCCTTGAATGGGCTGACTCAATATTCTGAGTAAAAGTGTAAAATAGGGTATTGACAGCCTATACCTACGTGGTAAATTATAATCAAGAACTCAATAAAACGAGTTCAGAAAGGGCGGGTGAGTAAATGAAACCTACGGAGGAAATCAAAGAAGAAATGACTACAAAGGAAATGAGCCTTGCGGCTGAATGGCTGAGAGCACACGGACATACAGATGAAGAGATCATCGAATTTCTGGATTTTATCGCACAGAGACCTGTGAAGGCAGTGAAAGAGGAAACCAAGACAAAAGAATAAGGCTCCAGCGCCTACCTGAGAAATAGAACTGGAGCCTAACCCATGAACCGGGGCGGAAATCACCTGCCGCCGCCCTGGTTATTTATAAAATACCATACCGGCAGGGCGAAAACAAGATTGGAGAATAGAAAATGCAGGAAAATAAGATCATGAACATTAAGGACGCACCGCAGAAGGTGCAGGAAGTTGCCAAGCTGATGGAGACCAAGGAAGGGATTTTGTACCACGTGCAGTATGGCATTGTAAACAAGAGGTGGAGCAAGGACTTCATCGACAAGATCCCACACAAGAGCATTCAGGATTTGGCAATCATTTACAATGTTGTATTTGATGCCGAGGGCGAGATCATCAGCGGAAGAATTACAAACGAGCTGCTGAAGCTGAGAGGGATCACTGTTGAGGAACTGGTCAAGGCAGCATGGTTAAATAGCCCAGATGTTGAAGTCCAGAGCATGGAAGCTGTCATGCGAGAGATGTGTAAGGAAATGGGTGTGCCGTATGAAGCGCACCCGGACGCACCGAGACAGTTCGTGATCACGAATGAGAAGAAATGCAGAGGAGCAT
>JAUNAE010000186.1 GCA_030527765.1 Eubacteriales bacterium | reverse complement strand
GATCAGGGACAGACAGATAACGGAAACGTAGAAACCTGGACAGACAATGGAGACGAGGACTGGATCACATATGGCGAAGATGGTAATGAAATTTCGGCATCCGGCAGTGTGACAACACCAAATGGTGCCGGAACGCTGGAGTTTGGTGTGGTTGATCAGAGTGCTTCTGAGATGCCGTCTCTCGCACAGCAGGTGACCTTTACGAATACCGGATCACAGACGCTGAATTTCCAGACGATCACACCAACAGACTTCTATGCAGAAGATGTTCAGACACCGCTGGAGCCGGGACAGTCTGTAACGGTCAATATTTATCCAAGAGACAACCTGAGTGCAGGCGTTCACGAAGAGACGATCGCTTATACAACGCAGGAAGGCGTTGAGTTCGCATTTGTTGCGAATGTTGAGATTGCGGAGCAGTCTATCGAAATTCCTGCAGAGCCGACGGAAGAACCAACAGAATCGACGGACGAGTATGTCGAAATTCCTGTAGAGTCGACGGAAGAACCGGCAGAATCGGAAGATGAGTATATCGAAATTCCTGTTGAGCCGACAGAGGCACCGGAAGTAGAAGAGCCTGAACCAACCGAGGAACCTGCAGAACCGACAGAGGCGCCGGTTCAGGAGGAAGTGAGCGGCACTGTGACAACACCGAATGGTCTTGGTGTTGTTGACTTTGAAACTGTAGAAGAAGGAAGCGACACTACAACGGTTGCTCAGAGTGTAACCTTAACCAATACCGGTAATGTTGCTCTGAATTTTAATATCTGCTCACCGGAATCTTTCTACGTAGATGACACGACGACATTGAATCCGGGAGAGTCTGTGGATCTGAAAATTTATCCGAGAAGCGGATTGGGAGAAGGATTTTACTCCGAGACGATTGTATATACAACTCAGGAAGGTTTTGAGTTCAAATATGATGCCACCGTTGAGATTACATCGGCAGAGAATCCGAATCCTGTAGAGGAGACACCTACCCCGACACCGGAAGAGACACCGGAACCGGCAGAGGAGACACCAACTCCTACACCGGAAGAGACACCGGAGCCGGTAGAAGAGACACCAACTCCTACACCGGAAGAAACTCCAACACCGATCCCGACAGTGACACCGGTGGAAGAGACACCTACCCCAACACCTACTTCTGAGATTACAATCGAGCCGGATCCGGTATATCAGCTGCAGATTTCTGCATACACGCTTGACTTCGGTGTTTCTACTGTGGGATACACAGAAGCACCGGCGGCACAGACAGTGACCATTACCAATACAGGGGATGAAGTGACTCTCAAGAATCTTTCTTCCCAGTATTTTGAAGTGAGCGGCTTCAGCAATAATGTCCTGGCACCAAATGCAACAGCAACCTTTACTGTAAGACCAAAGACCGGTCTTCCGGTCAGCGGTTACAGTGATATTCTGAAACTGAAGTCAGAGGATGGAAAAGATCTTGGAAATGTAACTGCTGTTTTCAGAGTAAAATCCGCGACAATTTATTCGATGTTTGTATCACCGAATTCCGTGGCTTTTGGCAGTATGCAGACAGGATATACATCAGCTCCTCTAAGTCAGAATATTATTATCCATAATAATGGAACAGATACGATCCATCTGCAGCAGCCGACAAGCGGATACTATACTGTCAGTCGACTGAGCACTTACACTTTGAAAGCAAATAGTACTGCATCGTTTTCGATTCGACCTCGTACAGGACTGCCTGCAGGCAATTATCATGAAACCATTACCATTCCAAATGCAGAAGGGGTACAGGCTTCTGTGACAGCGGATTTCATGGTTACGAATAAGAGTGTTGTTCTTACTTCGATTGCACAGCCTAGTCCGGTTACGGGACTGGCAAATGGTACTGAGAAGACCGTAGAAGCATTGCGTCTTCCAAGTACTGTGGTTATTAATACAACGGCAGGCCGCATGAGAGCGGGAGTTACCTGGAATGTTGCCGGATGTTCTTATGATCCGAAAGTAACCGCAGAGCAGAAGTTTACGGTGAATGGTACTGTCACATTGCCGGCAGGAGTAACAAATCCCAATGGAATTGCTCTCAAAACTTCCATTAATGTTGCAGTAAACGCAAAGAATGCCCAGATTGCAAATCCGGATTATAATCAGATTTCAGGAATCACACCGGGAAGCAGATTCACTCTTGGATCAAAGATTACATTTACGGCAATCGGAGCCGGAATGCAGAATCAGAAGCCGGGTAAGGGAGATGTGCGATACCTTCCGGTGAAATGGAATGTTGTAGAAGACCGTACATGGGCTAGTGCACCATATACCGGAACTTTCCGCATTGGACAAGCCGGTGCGTACAAATTGAAAGTTATGTTCAGTAAACAGGAATTTGACGGAAGCACCTGGCAGACCGCAAAAGAGACGGACATTAAGAGTGTGGATTTCATTGTAGAGGACGGAGCCAATACACCGACACCGACTCCGGGCGGAAGACATGCCGTAGAGACCGGAGACAATACAGTGATTCTTCCTTATATCATTGTTTTGATCATTGCCCTTGGTGCAATTGCCGGAGTTGTTGTTTATCTCAAAAAAAGAAAGAAATAAGCAATTATGAAAGAGGTGGAGTTCTTCGGAACTCCATCTCTTTTTACTGATAAGCAGCGGAGCATCTATTGATTATGAGCAATCAGCGAAGCAAATTGTGAATATCCGATTGATATATTACAAAAGCTACTAGCACTCAACAATGATGAGTGCTAAAAAATCCTTGACTTTTCAGAGGAAGGGGATTAGTATTACAAGTGACAAGTTTCAAAACAGCAAAGATTAAATCAATGCTGAATGTGAAGGGAGACGAAGAATCATGGCTTCAAAGCGTGGTAGTTTATCAATTAACAGTGAGAATATTTTCCCGATTATTAAGAAGTGGCTTTATTCAGACCACGATATTTTTGTAAGAGAAGTTGTAAGTAATGGATGTGATGCGATCACAAAACTGAAGAAACTGGAAGTGATGGGGGACTATTCTTTCCCGGATGATTACAAGGCTAAGATTGAGGTTATTGTTGATCCGGATAATAAGACTCTCAAATTTATTGATAATGGTATCGGTATGACCGCTGAGGAAGTGGAAGAGTATATTACCCAGATTGCTTTTTCCGGTGCTACAGAATTCCTTGAGAAATATAAGGACAAAACGACCGGTGATCAGATGATCGGTCATTTTGGACTCGGTTTCTATTCTGTATATATGGTTGCAGATGAGGTACACATTGACACTCTGTCATACAAAGACGGAGCACAGCCGGTACATTGGTCCTGCGACGGCGGGACAGAGTACGAACTTCAGGAAGGCAACAAGACAACCGTTGGTACGGAGATCACCCTGTTCCTGAATGAGGAGAGTCTGGAATTTGCCAATGAGTATCGTGTGAGAGAAGTGATTGAGAAGTATTGTTCTTTCATGCCGGTAGAGATTTTCCTTTCCAAGGCAAATGCGCCGCAGGAATATGACACCATTGATGAGAAAGATCTCAAAGAGGATGATGTCGTTGTAGAGCGTATTCATGAAGAAGCAAAAACTGAGGAGAAGGAGAATGAGAATGGGGAAAAGGAGATCGTAGAAGTATCTCCTGCAGTTGATAAGGTCAAAATCAACAAGCGTCCGGTATCTCTCTCTGATCCGCATCCGCTCTGGACCAAACATCCAAATGAATGTACAGAGGATGAGTACAAAGACTTCTACCGCAAAGTATTTATGGACTACAAGGAGCCTTTGTTCTGGATTCATCTGAATATGGATTATCCGTTCAACCTGAAAGGTATTCTCTACTTCCCGAAGATCAATACAGAGTATGAGTCTATCGAAGGAACCATTAAGCTGTATAACAACCAGGTATTCATTGCAGACAACATCAAAGAAGTAATTCCGGAGTTTCTGCTTCTTCTGAAAGGTGTAATTGACTGCCCGGATCTTCCACTGAACGTATCCAGATCTGCACTTCAGAATGACGGTTTTGTGAAGAAGATTTCCGAGTATATTACTAAGAAGGTTGCTGACAAACTGACTGGAATGTGCAAGACGGATCGTGAGTCTTATGAGAAATACTGGGATGATATTTCTCCGTTTATCAAATTCGGATGCATCAAAGATGAAAAATTCTCTGAGAGAATGGAGAAAGCCATCTTATTCAAGAACATGGACGGCGAGTACCTGACATTCCAGGACTGCATTGAGAAGAATCAGAAGACAGTCGAAAATGCAGAGGAGAAAACAGAAGGGGAAACTTCCGAGACAGAGAACAAAGCATCTGAAGAGAAAACAACCGTTTTCTACATTACAGATGAGGTTCAGCAGAGCCAGTACATCAATCTGTTCCGTGAAGCCGGCAAAGATGCGGTGATCTTGAAACACAATATTGATAATCCGTTTATTTCTCACCTGGAGCAGAAACATCAGGAAGTTCGTTTCATGAGAATTGATGCGGATGTGACAGAAGAGATGAAAGGCGAGGCGACTGTTTCTGAGGAACTTACGAATAATCTGACAGAGGTATTCCGCAAGAACCTGAAGAACGAGCAGCTGAGCGTGAAGGTAGAGAACCTGAAGAACGACAAACTGGCTGCTATGATCACTCTTTCTGAAGAGAGCCGCAGAATGCAGGATATGATGAAGATGTACAATATGTACGGAATGGATCCATCCATGTTCGGTGGCCAGACAACACTGGTACTGAATGCAGCTCATCCACTGGTGAAGTTTGTGGCAGAGCACAAAGATGCAGAAACCACTCCGATTGTCTGCGAGCAGCTTTATGATCTTGCAATGATGAGCCACAAACCGTTCACAGCAGAGGAGATGACCAGATTTGTACAGAGAAGCAATGAAATTCTTCTGATGCTGGCAAAATAAGAGGTTTCTTGACAGAGAGTTGCACCTCGGATAGAATTGGGTGCGTTATGTTGTGAAATTAAAACGCGAATCTCGTAAGAGGATTCGCTCGCGAGTTCGGCATGCTTTTGCAGTCCTCAAATTGTTGATTTTTTAGAGAAAAGCCATTTTTCAAGAATCGAAAAACGGCTTTTCTTTTTGTTGCCATTTTAAAGCAAAAGAATGTCCTGCAGGCGTTCTTTGTTTCGAAAAAAAGCGCTTAAAGTCTAATTTTCTCGATATCGGACGAGTTTTATCGAAAAAAATCTGAATGGGAAAAAATGACGTATAATCAGCATGAAGGAGGATGACATGAATAAGAATTATCGACTTATAAGATCTCTTGGAGTGACGACAAAATACAAAGGATATTATTGCCTGATTGAGGCGTTGAACATATTGGCGAAAAGTGAAGAAGAATCCTTTCTTATTACAAAGGATCTTTATCCGGTACTGGCAAGAAAGATGCATTCTACTCCGGAGAATATAGAACACAATATTCGGACAGTGATCAATCACTGCTGGGAACGGAACAGAGATGCGTTGGAACATATGGCAGGATGCCATCTTTCCCAAAAGCCGACCAATGCAGAGTTTCTCGATATGCTTCTGTATCGGGCTAATCAGGAATAGATGGTATCGATTCATCTCAGCCGGGGTTCGTGAAGGAAATTTGTCCTTTTTTGAAGAAAGTGCTGACGGCGTCATCCCAGGAAGAATTCATGTGAAGTCCGGGGGCAAAGGTACGAATAGACATTCCGGTGGTGCAGAGAAGCTTTCCGGAACGGAACTGCAGGTTGATATAATAAGATGCCTGTTCTGTTGAAAAAGAAGAATCAAAGAATTTTTCGCAGGCCTCGGGAGAGAGGGCCAGCACCATATGGAACTGGAGAGGAGAACGCTTTCCACGAATGATCTGGAAGGCAATGCTCTTCAGGGTATTCCAGGAGGCAAGAGTCTGTCCGGAGGATTCCAGATCTTTTTGCTCTTCTGTATCATAAAAATTTTTCTGGAGGAATCCGTCAATGGTGAAGGTTGCATAGGTTGTGAAGGAAGCCTCTTTTAAATAAAAATCATCAAACAATGTTCCGAGGAACAGTTTGCCTGTAAAATCTTTCAGATCGGTTATTTCAAATGCACGCATAGTAACTCCTTAAAAATTGTGGTTGTTTGCTATTCTGCTATTATAAAATAGATTGAGTCTGTTTGGTAGCCTTTCGAAAAATACTTTTCAAATAATTGGGGATATGCTAAACTGAGATCTGGTATTAAAAACTACGTGCCGGAAAAAGAGGATAATCTATTGAGTTATAAAATTATTGTAGACAGCTGTGGAGAATTGCTGGAAGAATGGAAAAATGATGAAAGATATGAGTCTGTACCATTGACACTGATGGTTGACGGAGAGCAGATCATTGATGATGAAAGTTTTTGTCAGGCGGATTTTTTGAAGAAGGTGGCGGCGAGTGCATCCTGCCCGGGATCAGCCTGCCCGTCTCCGGAGAGATATTTGCGAGCCTTTGATTGTGATGCGGATCATGTTTACGCAGTTACATTGTCCGCAGAGCTTAGTGGATCGTACAACAGTGCCGTTCTGGGCAAAAACCTTCTAGAAGAAGAAAAACCGGATTGTAAAATTCATGTATTTAATTCGAAGTCTGCGTCCATTGGTGAAACACTGATCGCAATGAAAATTACAGAGTGCGAAGAAAGTGGGATGAGTTTTGAACAGACGGTTGCAATGGTCGAGGCCTATATTGCAAGTCAGCATACGTACTTTGTGCTGGACAGTCTGGATACACTCAGAAAGAACGGACGCCTGACGGGTGTGAAAGCACTGGTTGCTACCGCACTTAAGATCAAACCGGTGATGGGTTCTACAGATGAAGGAAGTATTGCCCAGTTGGATCAGGCCAGAGGAATGAACCGTGCTCTTGTCAAGATGGTAGAGCATGTGATGGCAGACACGCCGGAGGCTTCCAAACGTGTAATTGCAGTCTCTCATTGTAATGCAAAAGAACGCGCAGAGATGGTGAAGGATGCTTTGATCGAGAGACTTCACCCTAAGGATGTCATTGTGCTTGACACAGCCGGTGTCAGCTCTTTGTATGCAAGTGACGGAGGAATTATCGTAGTTGCCTGAAAATGCACGTTCTTGTTTCCTTTTTGGGACAATTATGTTATAATACTGACCAGATAGGAACTTGAGATAACAAAGGAGATTTATATTATGAGTCAGAAGAAAGTTGACTACTACAAAGAACAGAAAGCGAATCGTGCAAAGATAATCAAAAGAGAGAAGAGAATTCTTTTCTTTGAGAAGTGTGCAGGAGTGCTTGTCCTGCTTCTTGCAGTTTGCTGGATAGTTTTTTCTGTTTATGGCAAGGTGACGGCCAATAGAGTCGTAGAGAATAAGCAGACAGTCATTAATACAGAAGCACTTGAGAATTATTCCAGTCTGCTCTCATCTCAGAATACAGATGAGGCGAATGGGGAAGAACTGGAAGTTGTCGAGGATGATGCTGTGGAGGAAACGGAAGAGGCAGCAGAGGAGCCTGAAGAGAACACAGAAGAGGATGAAGAGACTACA
>JAUNAE010000185.1 GCA_030527765.1 Eubacteriales bacterium | reverse complement strand
CACCTCCTTATAGATTCTGATCGTCCGCCGTGCTTTAGACTTAAATCCACAGGAGAATAATCTCTGTGAAACAGATATAAAGGAAACCCTTCATACTTAAGTATAAAAAAAGCCTTACTGCATGACAGTAAGGCCTTGTAATCCTCTAAGAATACATTGTCCTCGGTAGGCGTACTGAGCCTTATGCCTTGCGGCACCTACTGTCTTCGGCAGCGTTCTGATATAATCTACCATAGCTTTCGGACAATGTCAACTCTTTTTTGAGATTTTTTTATCTCTTTATTTGAGTCTTTATTCAGTTGGTAAAGCAGATGTTCAGAATATCTTTCTGAAGATTATTTAGTACCGAAAATACGGTCTCCTGCATCCCCCAGACCCGGGCAGATATATGCATGCTCATTCAGGCAGCGATCCAGATGTCCAATATAGATCTGAATGTCCGGATGATCTTTCTGCAGTCTCTCCAGTCCTTCCGGAGCAGCAATCAGGCACATGAACTTAATGTTCTTTCCGCCGCGCTGTTTGATATAATCAACTGCTGCAGATGCAGAACCACCGGTTGCAAGCATCGGGTCAACAACGATGGTAATACGCTCATCGATAGACTCCGGAAGTTTGCAGTAATACTCATGCGGCTCATGAGTTACCGGATCACGATACAGACCTACATGGCCAACTTTTGCAGACGGAACAAGTGTGAGAATACTGTTCACGAAACCAAGGCCCGCACGAAGTACCGGAACAACAGCCAGTTTCTTACCGGAAATCATCGGAGTCATGCATGTCTCCAGCGGAGTCTCTACCTCTACATCCTCTGTAGGAAGATCGCGAAGTGCCTCGTATCCCATAAGGATGCCGATCTCCTCTACCAGTTTACGGAACTCATTTGTTCCAGTGTTCTTATTTCTGAGCATAGAAATTTTGTGCTGAATCAGCGGATGATCCATAATAAATACATTATTGCTCATTTCATTGTCCCCTTTTCTTTTGTTATATGATCTCAGAAGCCGCACTACTGCTTTGCGGTTTGCTCCTCGTCCCATTATAATACATAACTGTCCAGAGCAAAAGAAAAATTTACATCTGTTTTCTTACAATACGATACTCATCTCCCATGCGGAAGTACGGACACTGGGCATATTCTCCCATAATAAATAATCTCATCTCATCCTCATCAAGATCCATATCGCAGGTATAACACTCAAATTCTTCGTCATACTCATAATTTACACAATATTCGCAATTCGCCTGCATGTTTACCCCTTTCTACTATCTATGCTCTTCAAAGCTTTTCTACAATTATGCGGATATTCTCATTCCTTTCGCAGCTGCCGAACTCGCATGCGAATCTTCTTACGAGATTCGCGATTTAACCTCTTTGCAGCTTATCTTCAGTTAAGCTGATATTCGCATTCGATCATCCTCTCAAATGAGATAATTAATGAAAATGCGACTGATTTCTGATATAATAGCACCTGCATCAAAATTTATCAATTTTATACGATAGGACGAACAATGAAAAAAAGAATTTTATCCTTTCTCCATATTTCTCATCCTTATAATATGAAGAAACACGTTTTAACTATTATGGCACTCCTGCTTCTGATTCTTTTTTGCGTTACTCTTCTTGCCGGAAACGGCAGTGTCCGCCAGGTACCTTCTGAGCCCATCAGCCTCACAGAGATTCATCTGGATACTGTAATTACCCTGTCTCTGTATGACTCTCAGGATGAAGAAGTTTTAAAAAAAGCCATGGAGCTCTGCGCTTCCTATGAGGATGTTTTCAGCAGAACCTCCCCAAACAGCGAACTGTACAAATTGAATCACCGGGAACTTCCTTCTGTGGAAGACAAAGAGCATACTTATGAAATTTCCTCAGAGCTCGCTTCTCTGATTTCTACAGGTCTTGCCTATTCCGAAAATTCAGAAGGTGCATTTCACACAGCCCTCGCACCTGTGACTTCTCTTTGGAATTTCACAGCCGCGGATCCAAAAGTACCTGCAAAAGAAGCCATCGCCGCCGCCCTTCGTCAGTGCAGCTACGAGAACGTCACTCTTCAAGGAAATGAAATCACTCTTCCTTCCGACGGAATCCGTTTCGACCTCGGTGCCATCGCAAAGGGATATATTGCAGATCGCTTAAAGGACTATCTGCTAGAGCAGGGTGTCCACAGCGCCCTCATCAATCTCGGCGGCAACATACTCTGTGTCGGAGAAAAACCTTCCAATTCTCCTTTCATCGTAGGAATCCAGAAGCCTTTCAGCACACAGGGCGAATATCTTCTCACCCTGGAAGACCGGGATTTCTCTGTCGTAACCTCCGGTATTTATCAGAGATATTTCGAGGAAGATGGTGCCCTTTATCACCACATCATTGATCCTTCTACCGGATATCCATATGAAAATGATCTCGCTTCCGTTACAATTCTCTCGAAGAAATCTCTGGATGGGGATGCCCTCAGCACCACCTGTTTCGGCCTGGGGCTTGAAAAAGGACTCGCCTATCTCGACAAGCTTCCGGACACCTACGGAATTTTCATCACAAAAGAAGGTGAAATTGTCACCTCCGAGAATCTTCCGGAAAGCGTCGGTCTCACAGAACTGCAATAACTGCGAAAACAGTCAATCAGAAATAAAATCGGCAAAGGAGCGGTATCATCCCCAGATACCGCTCCTTGTTTCTTCCAGATGAGACAATATGTAATTGTAAATAGCAATTGAGACATTGTCCGGATAATGCGTGCCGTCCACGGTAGAATAACCGTTCTCTGTCAGGTAAGTATAAATGTCAATATAGACAACTCCTGTCAGACTCACTTTCAGTGACTCATTGAAGGCTTCAATCTGCGCATTTGACACATACGGATCATTGGTCACTGGTCCCACTGCAACATAGTAGGTTTTGGCACCTTTTCCCGCCCATTCATTTGCCTTGTAATTCACATAATTAATATAGTTGGCAATATTTGCAGGATCATTCACCCCGAAAAGAAAAATCACCGCTGTGTGATCTTCAATATCTCCTTCTATATTGGGAACTCCCGTGGAAGTCATCCATTCGTATCCGGCACCGACTCTGCAGGACCAGATGCTGTTATCTGAAACCGCATTCATCATGTCCTGGGTTCTGGAATCTCCGATAAAAATCAGTTTATCGTTGGTGAAGGTTTCCGGATGTTCCGGTTTCGGAATCGTCGCTTCCTCCTCAGAAGCCGAATCCGTCTCCGATGTTTTCGAATCTTCCGGTTTCTTTGAATCCTCTTTTTTGTCGGTTTCCTCTATCTTCCCGGCATCCTCTGTCTTCCCGGCATCCTCTGATACTTCGGCATCGTCTTTTACTCCCAGTTCTTCCCGTGCATCCTGAAGCTGATCTGCTTTGTCCGAAATCCCGGCAAGTTTCTCACTTCCATAAACTCTGTGAAGTCCCATGTCGAATAGAGAACTGCGTTTATCTTCGCAATCTCCGACCGCAAAACAGTTCCACAACATAAGCATGAGGCAAAGACAGATCCCCACTCTCTTTCCATACTTCCAAAAGTTTTTCATTGAGTCTTTCAAGCAAAACGCCTCTTTTCTTACATCATCATGTCCGGCCAGCTCAAAATCTCGTCAGACAAAATCTGCTCATAGTCTCCCTCAACCTCTTCTGAACGTCCCGCTGCGAAAATGTTGGTCTCAACACCCCAGACGTCATCGTGATATTCCCAAACATGGTATCGAAGTCCACGGAAATCAAAATCCAGACTTCCGCAGTCATCCTCCTCACAGTAAGTAAATTTAATTTTCTTTTTTGTCAGTGCATCCTGAATTTTCAATAAACGCATTTTGTCGTAGCTTTTCCTTTCTTAATCCTCAGGAATTACTCCTTTTCCTGTGTTACCTATTATAGGCGGAATCTTCACCCCCCGCAAGTATAAAGAACATACCCTGCTACTCACCTGCTACTCAGGACCTATACACGGGGCAGTTTCCCCGCAAACTGCAAACTTCTACATTTTTCATCCGCAGAAACAGAGTTTTCTGTAAATCAAGGATAAGCTGTTACAGTCAGGCTGTAACGAAAATCTCCCTGCTGCCAAGAATCCTCTGGCAACAGGGAGATTTCTGCCGAAGCAGCCCCAATACAATTCCTTACGCATTAATACTTGATACTGTTTTTCCAGTAGATCGGATCTGTCACTTCACACTTGTCAGAGAACTCCACATCCTTCAGAGCCCATTTCTTGTACTCTTCGAATCCGGTACGATCCACAATATAACCGATGTGCTCTTTGCCGCCCGGTGCATTCGGATCAATGTATTCTTTCACATAGTCATAAGTGTTGCAGATAATTTTCAGAATGCTCTCCTCATCTGCCCATTTCAGGTAGTTTTCTCCAAGACGAGGGTTCTTCTTTCCGGTACGTCCGAACAGTGTCAGACGATAATATTTCTCTTTGCTTCTGGTCCATGCAAAGTTCGGGCAGGCATTGACACAAACACCGCAGCCGATACATTTCTTCGGATCACGCTCCGGACGGAAATTCTTGAGAGTCAGAGCTCCGACGGATCTTGTCTGGCACTGTTTTACGCAGGCTCCACAGCTGACACAACGATTCGGATCAAACTGCGGCTCTGTCATTCCCATAATACCAAAGTCATGCATGCGAACCTTGTTGCAGTCATTGTGGCATCCGGTCAGTGCTACTTTGAAATGAAGGTCATTCGGGTAAATTGCCTTGTCGATTTTCTTAGCAAACTCCGTTGTGTTATAGCATCCGAAAGGACAGACTTTGTTACCGATGCAGGCCATGACATTACGGGTTCCGGAAGCCGGATATCCCTCGTTCTCTTCTTCCTGATTAACACCGGTTCCCTCAATGATGCTCTGAAGTTTCTCATTGACTTCCGGAATTTTCTCATATGGAATTCCCGGAATCTCAAATCCCTGACGGATGGTCAGGTGTACGGTTCCATTACCATAGGTCTCAGCGATCTCCTGAATTTTGCCGAGATGCTCAGCTCCCAGATGTCCGCCCGGTACACGAACACGGGCTGCTGCCAATCCACGCTCTTTGGTGACACGATAGGCATTTTTCTTAACTTTACCAGTATTTACGTCCATGTTCTTCCTCCTAATCTACCAGCTTCTTGCCTTCTGTATAGTTGAATACAGGGCCGTCCAGACAAACATATTTATTTCCGATTCTGCAATGTCCGCATTTTCCAAGACCGCAGCACATTTTACGCTCATTGGAAATCCAGATATTCTCTTCTTTGAATCCACGGTTCAGAAGTCCCATAACGGAGAAACGCATCATGGCCGGAGGTCCTACTACAATTGCCTGCGCAGTACTTACGTCAGAAAGTTCCAGATCCGGAATGTATTTTGTTACAAGACCAATCTTGTGATCCGGGGTCTCTTCTCCTGCATCCAGAGTCAGAATAACGTTCATTTTATCTTTCCAGTACGCAAAATCATCACGGAAAAGAATATCCTGCTCAGACTTGAATCCGGTAATGATGGTCATGTCTTTTCTCTCATCTGCATGGTCTGCAAAATAAGAAATCACACCGCGCACCGGAGAAACACCGGTACCGCCGGCAACAATCACGAGCTCTTTTCCTTTGTACTGTTCTACATCGAAACCATTTCCATAAGGTCCGCGCATCAGAAGAACGTCGCCTACATAGCGCTCAAACACCTCATTTGTTACCTTACCCACACGGCGAATGGTCAGGTCCACGAAGTTTTCACCGATACCGCTGACAGAAATCGGAGCCTCTCCGAATTTCGGGATAGACACCTCAAAGAACTGTCCCGGTTTCACATCACCGGTAAAAGCCATACGGAAAGTGTACTCAATATTGGTATGCTTAATTACTTCCAGAATCTCTGATTTAAAAGGGATATACGCATTTGCTGCCATTATTCAGACACCTCCTTCATTGCATCGCCCAGTCGGTTGATAATATGTGAGAAAGAAATATACTCAGGACAGATATCATCACAGCGTCCACAGCCTACGCACATGTGGTAACCGTTTCTTTCCTTGTAATCCAGAACCTTGTGAAGGGTTTTGAATCTCATTCTCTCACCGTTTACTCTACGATAGCTTCCGCCTCCGGCTACATCTGTGTAACCATCCACCATACAGGAAGCCCAGACTCTTCTTCTCTCTCCAACCTTACCGTTCTCATCATAGAAGAGATCCTGCATGGTGAAGCAGGTACAGGTAGGACAGACGAAGTTACATCTTCCACAGTTTGCACAGCGTTTGTTGTACTCTTCCCACATTTTGCTCTTGGCAACTGTGGCATCCAGATTCTCAGGAATGGAAACCGTTACTTTATTCTCGGTTACGAAATCCGGTGTTACGTCGCATGCAGTTTTGGCAGCCTGATTCAAAAGTTCTGCAAAGAGCTCGTCCTTTACCTCTACTTCATAATGATCTCCACGGGCGTTCACACACAGATCGTACTGATCGGCCTTGTTGGTTCCCATGCTTACACAGAATCCACTCTCACAGGTGCTGCCGCATCCCATAAGAACCACTTTGATTCTGCTGCGAATTCTCTCATAATAGAAATCTGCCGGACCATTGTTCTCATACATGTCGTCCAGACGTTTTAAGCCGTGAAGGTCACAGCTTCTCAGGAAAATAACTGCACCTTTCTTTGCTTCATCCGGAACTTTTGTCTCGTTCTCAGTGAAATAGAACAGAGTCTGAGAGATCGGTGTCAGCACCTCTTTGAAGGAATAAGCGGATTTTTTGTCAAATTCAACTTCATCAATCTCGGTTACTTTGTCATAACGAACTACATCAGTGTCTGAAAAACGGCCGCCGCCGACAAACACCTTTGGAGCATACACATCATAGTCCTTTGACAGACTGGCAAGCAGCTGATTAAACTGCTCTTTCCCAATTTCGAATCCCATAGTTTACCTCCGAAAAGTCTTGTGATTGTTTACTATATAACAATTTTATCTTACCCGTAAAAAATAAAACGTTGCACAGGCAACGTTTTATTTCTGTCAATCTTATAATTCAGTTCATCTCAGTGGGGGTCTAAATCCCCAACTGAGATGAGCCTCCGGCGGATCGCAGAGTTCGGCAGAAGAAAGTTGCTTCGCAACTGCCGAACTCGCGCGCGAATCCTCTTACGAGATTCGCGTTTTAATTTTTTCCTTCAACTTTTGACTGTTCCGGGAGGGTAAACATATTTTTGTCGAAATCGATCAATCCTTCTTTTTTCATCTCTGTCAGTTCCCTTGTAAGGGCACTTCTGTCCGCACAGAGAAAATCGGCCAGTTCCACTCTTCCAAGAGGAATTTCAAAATAACGGCTTTTCTGCTTCTGGGACTGCTGGGAAAGGTACGCCAGTATTTTCTGTCTCAGGTTTTTCTGGGCGATCACCTCTACTTTTTCCATCAGTTCCCTATTCTTTTCCGCAATCTGAATCACCATGTTTTCGATCAGCTGGTGATGAAACACACAGGCATTGCTGCAGGTATGCATCACCCTG
>JAUNAE010000184.1:5520-7513 GCA_030527765.1 Eubacteriales bacterium | reverse complement strand
GAAGAACTTGACAAAATCGTTCCTATCAGTAAAATGCGAAAACTGATCGAAGAGCACTGAGACTTACCTTTCCTTCTTTGATTCCGGTCACTTTTACTTTTACCTGATCTCCAACGGTCAGAACTTCCGAAGGTTTTCGGATTCTCTTCTCACAAATCTGAGAAATGTGTACCAGGCCGGAAACTCCGTTTTCCAGTCTCACAAAAGCTCCGTAAGGCTGAAGTGACTCAACCACACCTTCTGTAACAAGCCCCGGTACCAGATTGGAGACGATTTTTTTCTGCTCCTCTGCCTCTTTTTCCCGAAGCAGTTCTTTTGCGGAAAGAATCAGTCTCTGTTTTGCCTGATCTACTTCAAATACCTGCACCTTGATGGTTTTGTTCTTGTATTCTTCTGTATTTTCTACATAATTCAGATCAAGTTTGGAAGCCGGGATAAATCCTCTGACATTCTCAAGATATGCCACAACACCGCCATTCACAGCTTCTCTTACAACAACCTCTGCTGCCTCTCCGGTCTTTTTCATTTCTTTTAATCGATCCCAGGAAAGAACTTCCGCTGCCTCCACTTTGGACAGAAGAATGTTTCCGTGTCCATCGTCACGGCGTACCACCGTTGCAGACACCTCATCTCCTACGTGAACTTCTTCTTTTACATTAAATCCCGGATCTCTGCTGTAATCCTCTACCGGAATAATTCCCTCTGCATAATATTTCAGATCAAGAACCACTTCTTTTTCATCAACACTGATGACAGTACCTGTCAGAATATCTCCCTCTTCAATCTTCTTAAAAGAAGCCTCTAATTCAGCTTCGTAATCTTTCATAGACTCGCCCATAATGTTCCCCCTCTTCTTAAAGTGCTTTTATCTATCAGTCAATCATATTTTTGAACTTTTACTGATACAGGCAAGTACCCACCACTTGATTCTCTGCGCATTCGAAGCGGGGGACTTCCTTGATTCAGTTAGAATATAACATGTACTCTTTCCCAAGAATTATAGCATAAAACTGCATCACTGTGGTATAATAAATCAAATCATGCAATACCCTGAGATGATGATTCAAGGTTAATATCCTGCGAGGTATTTTCATACTTATAACCATCAAATCAGGCAGAAACGAGGTAGTAACACAAAAAATGAATCAAAAAAACATTGCACTCAGAGACTTTGAAGAAATCAACGACTGGGACACCGTGATGTTCCTTTACAAATCAGCTCTGAAGCAGATCAACACCAAAATTGAAATCTTAAATGACGAATTTCAGCAGCGACACAAGTATAATCCCATTGAACATGTCAAATCCCGTATCAAAACACCGGAGAGCATTGTCAAAAAATTAAGGCGCCATCATTATGATGACACCATCGAAAATATGGTCCTCTATGTGAACGATATTGCAGGAATCCGCATCACCTGTTCCTTCACTTCTGACATTTACAGAATCGGGGAAATGATCGCCAATCAAAGTGATCTCAAAATTCTTTCCATCAAGGATTACATGAAAAATCCCAAGGGAAGCGGATACCGCAGTTATCATATTCTTGCAACCGTTCCGGTACATCTGTCCGATCAGGTCATTGATACAAAGGTCGAAATACAGATTCGAACTGTCGCTCAGGATTTCTGGGCAACACTGGAGCATAAGATGCATTACAAATTCGAGGGAGACGGGCCGGACTATATTGCCCAGGAACTGAAAGCCTGCGCAAAGTATGTGGCTGAACTGGACGCCCGAATGGAAGAACTGAATAACGAAATTCAGCAATATGGAGATATGCCTTCCAACTGATAAGTGTCGTAACTAGAGATTCGCGATGTCAAACGGATATTCGCAATCCGCTTCGCTACTTACTTGATTCGGTTAAAATTGCCCCAAAAACGAGGAGTGCCCCGGTAATAATACCGGGGCAATTATTATGAAAAAATTGTGTGTAATGTAACCACCACACTTATGAACTGAATTTAGTATAGCACATGTTTGTGAAAAA
>JAUNAE010000184.1:0-5420 GCA_030527765.1 Eubacteriales bacterium | reverse complement strand
ATTTTAGAAAGTTCATCTGCCAGAGCAGCAAACTGCTCCAAAGTCAGTGCCTCTCCTCTGATGTTTGCAGAGATCTGACATGCTTCCAATGCTTTTTCAGTTTCTTCTCTGCTGTAAGGCAGATCCGACGCATTCTTAATTCCGTTCGCAAGAGTCTTTCTTCTCTGGTTGAAAGAAGCCCGGATCAGACGGAACATCAATGCTTCATCTTTCACCTGTACTCTCGGAACTTCATGTCTTGTAAGACAAATGACAGAACTTGCCACCTTCGGTCTCGGCATGAAACAGTTTGGCGGGACATTTGCCACAATTTTTGCATCCGCATAATACTGCACCGCAAGAGACAGAGCACCATAATCTTTTGTTCCCGGTTTTGCCTGCATTCTCTCGGCAACTTCCTTCTGCACCATAATGGTGATGGACTTCAGTGGAACTCCATTTTCAAAAAGTCCCATAATAATCGGTGTTGTAATGTAATAAGGCAGATTCGCAACGACCTTAATCGGTCTTCCCTCATTCTTTTCCTGAACAAGGCTTTTCAAATCAACCTTCAGAATATCTTCATTGATCACCGTCACATTGTCCCAATCCTTCAGTGTATCCTCCGTCAGAATCGGAATCAGAGAACGGTCGACTTCTACCGCCACCACTTCTCTTGCGGCCTCTGCAAGATACTGGGTCATCGTTCCGATGCCCGGACCGATTTCCAAAACGAAGTCATCCTTTGTGATCTCTGCAGACGCAATAATTCTCTCCAGAACATGGGTATCGATCAGAAAATTCTGACCAAACCTCTTCTGGAAAACAAAATCATACTTTTGAAGAACCTCAATCGTACATTTCGGGTTGCCAAGATAAGGTTTGGTCATAATTCTGTTATCCCTTCTTCAATAAATTATTTACTGGAAAAATCTCTCTCCATCAAAATTCTGTATCCATCCCGATCCACTCTCTTAGAAGAGTTCTTACGGAACTTCCGAATACCACCCTGGGATTTTGCAATTGCCATATCAACAATTTCTTTTACACTTCCGATATTCATCGGCTGATCCGCCTGCTGGCTGCTGCCGATTCTGTCGTACAGTGCAAGCATTCCCATATTATCAATGCGGTATCCATTCTCCAGAGCATAAATTTTTGCAAAATGAGCAAGTTCATCATTGGTAAATACCGGAATGTTAATGATGGATGTGAACTTCTGCGCCAGCTTCGGATATCTTGCAATCAGTTTTCTCATACCGATCTTGTCATCTTCCAGAATGACAATCATTCCCGCGGTATCTAATTCCATAATATGATTCAGTTTTGCTGCGGTCTCCGGCTCCAGCTGATTTGCTCTCTCAATGACAAAGAATCCGCCGGCCAGTTTTCTTACAACCTTTGTCAGATCTTTTCCATTGATCTGCTCTGCAAATACATACGCCACCTTGGATGCCGGAATGTTAAGTTCCTTACAAATTGCAGGAATCAGTCCGGAAATGAGGCGGGTCTTTCCGCTTTCATTGCCGCCCATGATAATAACATTACCGGTGCTGGATGTATGATTTGCTGCTTCCATCTGAACATCACAGAGAGTATCCAGAATCTGATCTTTCATTCCCGGAACCTTCACAAAGTAAGAGAACAGTTTGCTCTCTTCTTCTGTCAGTTCGTGCTCTCTTGCAACAATTTCTACAGGATCCTTCTGATTCTGTTTGTTCAGAGATTCAATAAACCGCTCAAGCTGTTCTTCTTCACTCAGCTCTTCAACTTCTTCTTTTACTTCCGGTTTTTCTTCCGGAACAGAAGCCTCTTCCTCTTCAGAATCTTCTGCATCCTCAAAATCATCTTCAAACTCGTCTTCGAATCCCTGAAGATCATCCAGGAAGTCCTCGTCCTCAGACAAAATCGCTTTCTTCTCATCTGCCTTAGACTCCGGTGCCTTTTCGGAAGCTTCCTCTTCTGTCAGAATATCTTCAAAATCCATGTCGAGATCCGGAACTTCTTCTTGTTTTCCGGCCGGTCCGTTCATGAATTCCTGTTCTGCTCTTTCAAGATCTTCCTCAGTAATATCATCGAGATCGTCCGTCTCTTCTTTCGGTGCATTCACTGGTTCTTCCTGTGTCGGAAGCTCTTCCGGAATTTCAATTCCCTGGGCAGATGCTGCAGCCAGAATGGTGTCCTCCAAATTGAATTCCAGATCCGGAATTTCGACTGCTGATTCTTCCTTCACTTCCGTAACTTCTGCTGCCTCTTCCTCCGGAGTCTCTGCTTCCAGGAACCCTTCTTCTTTCAGCGATTCTTCCAGCTGTTCCTCAATCTCTTTGTCATTCTTTCTTCTCATAGATCTCGGAATTTTCAGCTCCGGCATTCTCATTGTTTTTGAGAAATCCAGCTTGGATTTCTTAGGTTCTTCCTTTGTTTCCGGAGTTTCTTCTGCTGTTTCTTTCTGCTCCGGCTCTTTCTGGATGGCTTCCTCTTCCGGCTCCAGATCAGGAATGTTCTCTAAATCATCTTCAGAAAGTGCATCCTCTTCCTCATCACTTTCCATCTCATAATCTTCGTCATCCATATTGTCGGATTTTTTGACTCCAAAAATATCACGGATACCCTTGGAAATCTTCTCCTGAAGAGTTTCAGAACCATTCAAATCCTGCTTATCAATGGCGATACTCTCAATCTGATTCTCCTGAATGTCTTCACTCGTCTCTGCAGGAACTTCTTCAACGGTTTCTTCTTTTTCGACCTTTTCCGAAGTTGCCTCCAAAGCCTCTTCATTCTTACTTTCCTCCAGTTCCTCTTTTGTATGGAGCTTCGGAGTCAGTTCATCTTCATATCTGTTCTTCTCTTCTGAAGTCATCACGCCCATTCGCTGCTTCAGATTCAAAGCCTTCATAACATAACTTCCATCACTGAACCAGAGAATCATCTCATTGCAAAGATCTTCGCACTTTTTCTGATCCCCTGCTTTATAATAAAGCTGAGCCAGCTCAAATGACCATTTCTCAACAAATTCTTTCTCTTTGTACTCCTCCAGCACTTTGATCTGATCCTCAATCGGAGCATCCTGCGCTTTCAGAATTTTGTATTTCAGAATCAGGGAAGTATGATCCGTCGGAGCAACCGAACAGAACTCATCATAATACTCCATTGCTTCCTCAAAATTTTTCATTTTCAGAGAAACATCGATCAGACGACCCAGAATACTTTTTCCAATAGAGGATCTATGATATGCCAGCAGAAAAATATCCCGGCTGTCTTCATATCGCTTATTCGCCGAATAGATTTCTCCCACTGTGCAGAGGGTTCTGACATTTTTAACTCTTCTCCAGTCAATACTGTCTACAACGTTCATTGCTCCCTTGTAATCTTTTCTCTCTACAAGGTGATTAATCTCTTCCAATTTGGTTCGGAATTCTTCTTTGTCCATTTCTCCCACCAACTTTCTATAATTAAAACCAGTTTAGCATATGGTATATACCTTGTCAAAACCTATACACTTCACCTTTTACCACTTGAAATACCTTGTTTATATGGAATTGATGACTGACAAAATCATCCAGTCCGGTACACGTAATCATTGTCTGAATATCGTGAATACTATCCAGCAGATACATCTGCCTGCTGCTGTCCAGTTCCGACAAAACATCATCCAGAAGCAGAACCGGTGTATCATGAATGCGTTTCTTTACCAGATATATTTCTGAAAGTTTCAGTGAAAGAGCTGCCGTTCTCTGCTGTCCCTGAGATCCATACTTTCTAATATCAATTCCATTCACTTTCACGCAAAAATCATCTCGATGAGGTCCCGTAGAAGACATCTTCATGCGCAGATCTCTTTCTCGATTTCTAAAAAGCTCCTCTTCCATCTTCTCACTGGAAACATTCGGCTCATACAGAATTTCGATATCCTCAATGCCGCCTGTCAAATTGTGATGAATCTCTTTTACCAGATCATTGACCTCTTCCAGAAATTCCCGGCGCTTTTCGATCATCTTTTTTCCGTACTGAACCATCTGAAGATCCCATATATCCAGAGTCTTTTTCAGTTCCGGATTGTGAGCGATGTCTTTCAGCAGCTTATTTCTCTGATTCACAATATGGTTATATCCAGCCAGATCCGTCAGATACAGATTATCCAGTTGACATAACTCCATATCAATAAATCTTCTTCTCTCCGAAGGTCCATTCTTAATAATATTCAGATCCTCCGGTGAAAAGAATACCAGATTCACAACCCCCAGAAGCTCTCTCGCTTTTTTGATCGGTATGCCATTAATGGCAACGCCTTTTGCCTTATTCTTTCTGAGATGCATGTCGATTTTGTAAGACAGCTCATTTTTTTTCAACATGACCCGAATGTGTGCTTCGTCCTCATGAAAACGGATCAGTTCCTTATCCTTGCTGCCTTTGTGGGACTTGCTTGTTCCACTTAAGTAAACGGCTTCCAGAATATTTGTTTTTCCCTGGGCGTTGTCACCATAAAAAATATTGGTTCCCTGATCAAATTCCAGTTCCAGAAACTCGTAGTTTCTGAAATTTTTCAGCTGAATTGATTCAATGTACATAATTTACCTGATTATCTGGTCACTTTGACTTCCTGACCATTATAGGAAAATACATCATTTTCATATAATTTGCGTCCACGTCTCAGGTCAACCTCTCCGTTCACCTTCACCTGACCATCCGTAATAACATATTTTGCCTGAACTCCATCATCTACCAGACCGGCCAGCTTCATAGCCTGTCCCAACTTGATGAATTCATCACGAATTGTAATTTCCATACAGCCTTCTCCTTATCTGTTAAAGTTCACGGTCGGGGATTTAGACCCCCACTGAGACTAATTTGTTATCCCCCACTTATAGAAGATGGGGGCTCCCCGACTGAGGTGAACAGTAACCATTATCGTCCCTGGTTCTGATTAATATTTACCGGAAGAATCAGATAGGTATAATTTTCCTCTGCATCACGAATGAAGCAAGGTGCCTTCGGATTCACCAGGTAGATATCAATGGTCTCGTCATCAATTACTTTGAGGGCATCAATAAGGAATTTCGGATTAAAACCAATGAGAATATCTTTTCCGTCTTTCTCAATGTCAATGTCCTCGTTCATGGAACCCATTGTAGAATCAATGCGCAGTTCCATGCTGTGGTCCATAATATGAATAATGATCGGTTTCTTATCTCCCTCTCTTACAAGAAGAGTCGCACGATCAATACAATTCATAAATTCTTTTTTGTTTACAGTCAGTTTTGTCTCATAATCGTTGGACAACATCTGGTCGATACGGAAATACTCTCCTTCGATCAGGCGGGAGACAACGATGGTCTGATCAAACTCAAACAAAATGTGGTTGTTTGTAAAATAGATATTTACAACAGAATCTACCTCCCCGGAGAGAATCTTGCTGATCTCATTTAAGGTTTTTCCGGGAA
>JAUNAE010000183.1 GCA_030527765.1 Eubacteriales bacterium | reverse complement strand
CAGAGTCGCAACTAATAAAAATACGATTCCTATCAGCCACACTTGTGCATCTTGATTTTTAAATACAGGGTAGCTCATCGCAAAATAAAAAGCAGTCATCAAGAATGCTATGAATGAACCATGTCGTATTATCATTGTCTCACCTCAATAAATACCTTCAAAAGATTTCTTCATGTTGTTGAGGTATTCCCTTTCCAGATAATTCCTAATTATATTTTTTCTATTTTGCAACGCAAATTTAGATACATCAGCGTCGTATATCTTTAATATCATAGAAGCGATATTATTGGTTTTAGATACAACAATCCCATTCACACCATCTTCAACAATATCCGGAATTCCTGCATGATTTGTGGTAACAATCATCATCCCATTACCCATAGCTTCCAGAATGCTAATTGGCTGTCCTTCATTGGGATATCTAGTCAGCAGTGCAAAAATATCACATTCCTTCAGCAGCTGTCTCTTTTTTTCTCCACCGACAATGCCATGATAGGTTACATAGTCATCTAAACCATTTTCCTTGATATATCCAAAGAAAAATTCCTCTTCTATTTTTTCGAAGAACTTGCCAGCAAAGTCAAAATGAAGTTTTCTTTCTGTACCTGATTCTACTCGTTGTTTCTCCATTTTTGCCATTTCTAGTACTTCTGGATATCCTTTTGTTCGGATAAAGTTTGAAAGATAAAGAACATGTTTTATTTTTCTCTCTGGCAATGTAACAAGCTTCTCTTCAAACTCTTCATCACTCATGAGATATTGATCATCAGCACAGTTTGGAACTGTGAAAATCTTCTCCTTCGGTAACATTCCTTCAAAAATCGGAACTAAGCTTTTACCTAAAACAATAGCACCGCTAAGCTTGCTGATTGCTTTATAATTTGCTTTGCGTTGCCAGCCACTCATATCATGATCAACCAGTTGCCTATAATAGCCACCATGCAAATGAATCAAACATTTCTTATGCTGAAATTCTAGGAGTTTGAAAATAATCAAGTCACGAAGGTTTCCACCCTTTGTTTGACTAATCGTAAAATAGAATAAATCTGCTTTTGATTTTCGGATTGCAAGCAAGTTTTTGAAAAACTTTTTATTGTTCGTAATATCAACTTTTTCAAACTCAAACTCTTTGGAAAGTTCTGAGTTATACAGAGTTTCTACAGCCTTTGATAATCCATGCATTGGAGGCGGAAACTGTGCTATAAAACATATTTTTTTCATTGTCGTCTTCTCACACCTTCAATATCTCTTCCGCATACTTCTGCACACTTACACCCTTAGTCAGATGTTTCTCTAAGTACTCTCTTCCCTTTTTACCCATTTCTTTCAGTTCTGCAGTTTCTGCCATATCAATAAACGTTTCAATTTGTTTCTTGATTCCCTGATAATCCCCTGGTTCACAGCAGTATCCATTTCCGGAGGTTTCGATCAACCACTGTACCTCAGATCCTTTTTCGAGAACTCCAAGTACCGGTTTTCCTGCTGCCGCCAGTCCATAGTATTTGCTTGGGCAGCTTACTCCCTTGATTCCTTTAGCATTCACACACCAGTGAACATCCCCGGCATTCAGGCTATAGATCAGATCTTTCTTATCCTGATATGGAATGAACACAACGTTATTCAACTGTTTTTTCTTCTTATAAAGCACCAGTTTATCCAGAACAGAACCGGCTCCTACAAATGCGAAGACAACTTCTTTTCCATCTTTGGTCTTTGCATCTTTGTACTGTTCGATGACCTTCATGATGTTCTCAAGATCATAGTACAATCCAATATTTCCGGAATACATAATAACGAATTTATCTTCCAATCCGTATTTCTCACGGAATGCAACCACTCCCGGATCAGTATTTTCTAATGGATAGATTTCTTTTTCGTCAATCCAGTTGTTAATAAGGGCAGACTTCGGAACTTTTTTGCCCTTGAAACGGTTCTCCAGTGTCTCCACAAGATCACGGCCAACCGTGATTACCAGATCACTGTGTTTACAGGAGAATTTGTCGAACCACATCATGGCATTCAGCACAAGTTTGTTCTTGCTGTAGTTGACTGCCATAACCTGTTCCGGATTGAAATCCTGAATCTGGTAAATGAATTTTGCGTGTTTTTTCCATTTTCCCCAGACGCCAAGTAAGCCGCCCAAAATCGGCGGCTGAGATACGCTCAACACATAGTCCTGTTTCCCTACTTTTCTTGTTGCTGCCATGGCACCAAAGAAATAGGAGATAATGTTTTTCACGCGGCTTTTTTTGTTTGCTTTGGTGAATTCCGGTACCCGCACGCGCAGAACATTGACTCCGTTGATTTTTTCTTTATAGAACTTCTGTGTTTTGTATTTATCTTCAATTGTTCCTTCATAACTTGGAACAACACAAATGACAGTTACTTCAAACTGATCAAGCAATCCTTCTGCCAGTTCTCGAAGAATCTGTCCTGTAGATGCGACATCCGGCACGTAATAATGTGCATATATGAGCAATCTTTTCTTATTCTTTTTCAAAACCTTCGAATCCTTTCCATACATCTAATCAAAAAACACCACGAGGATTCCCCGCAGTGTCTGACTTTCATCCTCTTATATCAACCCTATGGTAGTTAGTGTGTTTATTTTTTTCAGCTATATAACATAAAGAAAGACCCGCATCCTCATGGACGCAGGTCAATTGTTTTTCTACCTTTATATCATAAGGGTGCCCCTGCATTCTCCTTACTCTGTGCTACTCTCCCAAGGATGCCCTTACGGATTTGCGTTTTTACTGAAATTACCTCTTGTTAGTCTATCAC
This sequence comes from Eubacteriales bacterium, assembly GCA_030527765.1. The sequence goes on along the minus strand of JAUNAE010000183.1, from coordinate 4,765 downwards.
AAGCCTATTTTAGTGTCAACGAATCAGAAGTTCCAAATTTTCAGCGTTAAACCAGTGAAATCCATGCTTTTTGCAGTATTCGTCGATTTCTTCTGTGAGGGAATCGTCGGCACCGTACTCTGTCAGGTAGACTTCCAGTCCGCTGTCGGCGGCTTTTTGCAGGTAATTCCGGTAATATTCCTGATCTTCCGGTTCCTGGAGCTGCCCGACTCCTTTGGTGAAGACGTTCTCCTGATTGATTCCGTCGAACAGGTTTTGCCCCTCATCGATGCATCTCTGCACGAAGGGATCTCCTCCATTTACAATGAGTGGGATTCCATCCAGTTTGGTCAGAATCTCGCACAGCCCCTGATAAATTTTTTCTTCCGGATACTGATAATAGACATCGGTGTTATCAAGGAATAAACCGTCGATTCCCTTGGAGATGTATTCTTTGCCAAGATCGGTGATGAATGCCTGCCACTCCTCTGCGCTTACGTCGATCCACTGCTCGTCCGGCCATTCTTCGTACACACTGAGGCAAAGTTCCTCGTACTCTTCGTAATAGGAGCGATATTCTTCCAAAGCGCCGATGTTCAAATATCCGTAAACCTTCTCGCAGCGCTCATGCAGGGCGACGATGTCCTCCTGGGCAAAAGTCTCCGGTTCGATGACGACGAGGGAGTAACTTCCAATCTGTGACAGATCATCTTCCCCGATCAGAACTCCATAGTCCATTGTTGCCGCATGAACCTTTGTCACAGTGAGACACAGTCCTGTCAGGGCTAGCATTACGAATTCTTTTTTCATCTATGTTTCCTCATTTCTCTAATATGATGATACCAAGGGCAAAAAAACCTCAGAAACTTGATGTCTCTGAGGTTTGCTTTTTACTGTCCGATGTACTGCTGAAGATACTGCTTGTTAGCTTCCAGATCCGGTACGAGTACGGCCATTCCATCGATGTTGTCGGATGTGTAGGTTCCTTCTACCGGGATGCGGTAAGATTCTCCGTTTAAGTTCATGCCGGACATGACAATGGAGGATCCGAGACTGATCATCGTTCCGTTGGACATGTCGGTGGTCAGTGTCGGAAGGACGGTGTTGATCAGGCTCATCTGCTGGGTGACACCGATGCTCTTGAATTTGTTGATGATTGCGGTCATGACTCTTCTCTGGCGGTCGGTACGCTCCCAGTCGGAGTTGCCGACGTAGCGGGTTCTTGCATAGGCAAGTGCCTGCTGGGATGTCAGTGTGTTGACTCCTGCGGTCAGTGTCCATGCGTCTGTTGTGGTTCCATCTACCAGACCGGTGTTGTTCACGTTCAGATAATCTGCTTCTTCCTGATTCAGCTCGATCTCTACTCCGCCGATATCATCGATGACGGTCATAAATGCTTCAAAGTCTACTTCGATATTGCCGTCGATGTGTACGCCGAAGTTGTTCTCGATGGTCTGATCCAGAAGGGACATTCCGCCGTATGCGTATGCTGCGTTGATTTTGGTTTTGCCATAGCCCGGAATCTCTACGTACATATCTCGCATGAAAGAAATCATGGTGACATTCTTTGTTGTTTTGTTATAACTGCAAAGAATCATAGAGTCGGATCTTGCACGGTCTTCTCCCGGACGACGGTCCTGACCGATGACAAGAATGTTCATAATATTGGAATTTGTAGATGTTCCGGCTTCTGTTACGCTGTTTTCTTCCCGGTTAATTTTGTTCAGTTCTGCATTCACAACGGCCATACCGCCGCCGAACAACAGACCTACGAGAAGCAGTGCTGCGATCATGCCGGCAATCCCGTTGCTCTTCTTCTTTCTTTTTTTCATAAAGTTCTCCTTATATGATACATACCCTCTGCTGTTTACAAAGATTCTTTCCCATTCGATCTCGCTTCTCTAATGATTGGAGCGATTTCCTCTGTTTGTAACATGGATTTTCCCTTGCTGTCAAACATCTCCATCTTTATAGCCCATTTCAGATATTCTGTCAATCACAAAGCGGTAATTTCCCAGTTTTTACGGTTTTTCCGGTACAAAATCACGCAGATTACTACGGAAAGAAGGGATCCCAGGGGGGCTGCCAGTCCCATTGGGTAGAGGGTTGCCGGGAACAGGATAGATGCCAGATAGGCTCCCGGCACGCGGATGGTCACGATGGATACAATGTTATGGATGAAGGAGTAGAAGGATTTTCCATAAGCACTGAAGAATCCGCTGAAGCAGAAGTGCATTCCTGCAAAAATACAATCCAGGGCGTAGGATCTGAGGTATTGTCCTCCCAGTCGTACGACTTCCGGTTCGTTGTGGACGAAGAGGCTTACGATCTGTACGGACAGCACCTGGCACATAAGGAAGACCAGAATGCCGAAACCGGCGCAGATCATATTGCCGTAGCGGAGTACTTTGCGGCTTCGCTCGTGGAGTCCGGCTCCTCCGTTCTGTGCTGCCAGAGCGGATACGGTGGACAGCATGGCAGATGGTACAAGGAAGAGGAAGCTGATGATTTTTTCCACGATTCCCACGGCGGCTGCCACATCCACGCCCCGGCTGTTGGCGATGGCGGTGATTATAAGGAAGGAAATCTGAATCAAGCCTTCCTGTACGGCGATTGGGAAACCGATGCCCAGAAGCATCTGTATCATGTTTTTATCCCGAGCAAAATCTTCTCGGGTGACTCTGACGCCGGACTTGTTGCGGCGAAGGGCGATGAGGGCGAGAACGACAGATACGGCCTGGGAGATGACGGTTGCCAGAGCGGCTCCGGCTGCCCCCATTCCTACGACACCCAGGAGAAATGCATCCAGTCCGATATTGATGACGCCTGCTGCTGCCACGAAGTACATAGGGCGTTTGGTATCTCCCAGTCCACGGAAGATGCTGCTCAGCACGTTGTATGCGGTAATAAACGGCGTTCCGATGAAGCAGATCAGCAGGTACTGTCTTGCTTCTTCCATGGCTTCCTGCGGGGTGGACAGGGCGATGAGGATTCCTTTGTGAAACAGGAGTAAGAGTGCTGTGACGCCGATGGCGAACAGACTGAAGATAAATACGGAGTTGCCGATGGATACGGCGGCCTGTTTCTTATCTCCCGCTCCTATGGAACGGCTGATGGTGACGGTGGTTCCCATGGCGAGTCCTACGATCATGACCGTCAGCATATGCATGACCTGACTTCCGATGGATACGGCAGAGATAGATGCCGCTCCCCGGAACTGTCCGGTGATGAACAGATCCGCCAGACCGTAGAAAGTCTGCAGGAAGCATGCGATGAGGTAGGGAATCGAGAATTTCAGCATGGAAGACAGAAGACTCTCTTTTGTAAGAGAAGAAATCCCGGAATTCGGCTGTGTATGAGTATGATTGGTCGGCTGGTTATTTTGTTTCATTTATTATGTTCCTCCTTGGTGTGCACATCAGTCCGCTTTGACACTCATTTTTTCATAGGGTTTATCATACTCCAATTTGTGTTTTTTCGCAAAACATTTACCATTTTTTTCTATTCAACTTCCACAAAAAACATACCATTTTGACAGGTTGTATGCTATCTTTAAAGTATGAACAAATACAAAAACCGCCGGCCGAAGGTCGGTATTATCGTTGGTAATTATCATACAGATCATCCCATTCATCTGGTGCATACGGTGTGGAAGCTGCTGCAGGAAAAGGGCGTGGATGCGCAGTTTTATCTTGGCACGGAGAGTTCCAGTTTTCTCGGCAAATCCCGTATCCAGGAAAATCTTTTCGATTACCAGTATGCATCTCTTTATGGTTACAGCCATTTCGATGATCTGGATGTTTTGATTGTCTCTTCCGGTACTCTGTTTATCTACAGACAGGAGATTTCTCTGGAAGAGTTTCTTGCCACTCTCCCCAAGATTCCGGTTGTTCTTCTTGAAGCGGATCTTCCTGTGGAGGATGGCTGCTATATTATTACAGACAATTGTGACAGCATCCATGAACTGGTGGAGCATCTGATCACAGTTCATGGTGCAAAGAAGATCGGCTTCATTACGGGTACGGTTGGCAACCGTGATTCTGATTACAGACTTCAGGCGTTTCTGGATGTGATGGAATCTCACGGACTGCCGGTGCCGGAGTCCTGTATCCAGCACGGGGATTACTCAGAGCATGTTTACACTGAGGTTGCCCGTCTTCTGGATGACAATCCGGGACTGGATGCCATCGTCTGTGCCAATGACGAGATGGCCATGTGTGCTTATGCTGTCTGCCAGAGTCGGGGGCTTGTGGTTGGAAAAGGTATTCTGATTACAGGCTTCGACAATATTCGACTTGCCGAGTATATGAATCCGCCTCTTACCACCTGCTGCCAGGATTATGAGACGATCAGCCGGCATGCTGTGGATCGTGTCATGGATATTCTGGAGGGACGGCCGGTTTCTTCTGAGGTTGTGAGTTCTCCGGTTCTTTACCGGGATTCCTGCGGCTGTTCTCATCCTCATTCCAACGATGAGGCCACGAGAACCCGGGAGCGTGAGGATTTGATCCAGCGAATCTGGGAGAAGCATGATGAGCAGATGCAGCCATGGATTGGAGCGCTTCTTTATCGTGAGATGCTGACAGATACCATTGACCTTCGAACTTTTTTTGACCATCTGGGCAAAAGCCTTGCAGACCTCGGCACGGAGGAATCTTATATCACTCTTCTGCCGGAGACTCTCCGTCTGCCCCTGCAGAATGTGATGCCGCCGATTCCGGAGGAGCTTCGTCTTGAAATGGTACAGAATCAGGAGTCCTGGACCGACTATGATCTGGAGAAAGCA
>JAUNAE010000182.1 GCA_030527765.1 Eubacteriales bacterium | reverse complement strand
TAAGACGTCGCCCTCTCACGGCGAAAACACGAGTTCGATTCTCGTACTGGCTGCTAAGAAGCTCTTGAAGGAATTCAAGAGCTTTTTTGTTTTATAAAAAACTATTCTCTTTAACCCTACCCCCAAAAGTTCTTTTGCCGATATATTTCAAAGATCCGACTCTCCGGCTGCACAACTTCTGCAGTTTCCGGAAAGTCGGATCTTTATTTTTTAATCTTCGATTGGTTCTGCCGGAACAAATACACGGCTGCTGCTCAGCTTGTCTTTCGGAGAAGCCGCTTTTTCTGTCGCCTCTTTGCAGAATTCCATCTGAGAGTTCACAAGAACTTTTCCTCTCTTATCCTGTTTTGCATAGGTTCCGTCCGGCTGTAAAAGATGTGCTTTCACATTATCTTTGAATTCCAGATCAAGAATATGCTTCAGTTCCTCTTTGATATCCGGATCTTCCACAGGGAATACAATTTCCACACGACGATCCAGGTTTCTCGGCATCCAGTCTGCACTTCCCATGAAGATTTCTTCGTTTCCGCCATTTCGGAAATAGAAAATACGGCTGTGCTCCAGGAATTCTCCTACAATGGAACGTACATGAATATGCTCGCTCACTCCCGGAATTCCCGTTTTCAGACAGCAGATTCCGCGCACCAGAAGGTTTATCTCTACTCCACAGGAGGATGCGTAATAAAGTGCCGCCATAATCACCGGATCACAGAGGGAATTCATCTTGGCAGTGATTCCCGCCGGAATTCCTTTTCTTGCATTCTCCGCCTCTCTCTCAATCAGCTCCAGGAAGCGATTCTTCATCCAGATCGGAGCAACGATCAGCTTATTCCAGTGTTTAGGTTCGGAATAACCGGACAGCATATTAAAGACAGCTGTCGCATCCTCTCCAAACCGCTCATCACAGGTAAAGATTCCGCAGTCTGTGTAAAGCTTCGCTGTAGAATCATTGTAGTTACCGGTTGCCAGATGCACATATCTTCGAATGCCCGTTTCCTCTCTGCGGACAACAAGCGTGATTTTGCTGTGTGTCTTCAGACCAACCAGACCATAAATTACATGGCATCCGGCCTTCTCAAGTTTCTGTGCCCAGACGATGTTGTTCTCCTCATCAAATCGCGCTTTCAGCTCCACAAGAACACAAACCTGCTTACCGTTCTCTGCCGCCTGCGCCAGCGCTGCAATAATCGGGGAATTTCCACTGACACGGTACAGTGTCTGTTTGATTGCCAGAACCCCCGGATCCTTCGCTGCCTGTCGAATGAAATCAACCACCGGATCGAAACTCATGTAAGGATGATGAAGAAAGACATCTCCCTCCCGGATAACAGTGAAGATATCTTTGTCATTCTGGAAAGCCGGAACCGGTGCCGGTGTATATTTCGGTGTCTTGTATTTTTCAAATCCCGGAATTCCATAAACCTTCATAAGCATGGTGAGATCCAGAGGACCATTAATATAGAAGATATCCTCCTCTTTCATCTCAAATTCCGTTTTCAGAATAGACAGAAGACGTTTGTCGGTCTTCTCCTCAATTTCCAGTCGAATGACCTCGCCCCACTGACGTTTTTTCAGCTGCTTCTGAATCTCAACAAGAAGATCCTCTGCTTCATCCTCATCAATGGTAAGGTCTGCGTTTCGCATAATACGATAAGGCGCTGTACAAATCACCTTATTGCTGAGGAAAAGTTTTCCGATATTTCTCTCAATAATCTTCTCCAGAAGAATGACACTTCGATCTCCCTCTTTCTCAGACGGAATCTCAATGACTCTCGGAAGTACTGACGGAACCTGTACTGTAGCAAATTCCAGAATTTCTTTTCCCTTTTTCTTATCTTTTTTGGAAATCAGCGCACCGATATTCAATGTTTTGTTTCGAACAAGTGGAAATGGTCTGGAGGAATCCATGGCCATAGGAGTCAGAACCGGATATACTTCATCTTCAAAATACCGGTCTACGAACTCTTTCTGCTCGTCGTTCAATGTCTCTGAGCCCCCATGAATGTGCATTCCTGATTTTTCCAGTGCCGGAATCAGAGAACGATTCAGTGTCATATACTGCTGATGAACCAGCTCGTGGGTCTCCTGACTGATTTTTTTCAGCTGTTCCTTAGATATCAGTCCCGCAATATCCGTCTTCGTATATCCTGCATGAACCTGATCCTTCAGAGATGCCACTCGAACCATAAAGAACTCATCCAGATTCGAAGAAGTAATGCTCAAAAACTTCAGGCGGTCAAACAGAGGAAGGCTCTTATCTCTTGCCTCACTCAGCACACGGCTGTTAAACTTCAGCCAGCTCAACTCTCGATTCACATAATACTCTGATTTTTCAAATCGTTTGGTCTCCATTCTCATATCCTCCGGCAATTACTGATTTTTTCTGCGTTTGAGTATCAACTTAATACCAAATACTTCTTCAAAGAAATCCACTTTATCCTTGAGAAGTCCCAGCTCGAGAGACAGATCCTGACTGGAATTCACGGTAATCATAAGCTGTCTGTCTTTCATGGCAATCTTCATTCCCTGTACTTTCTGATAATGACTTCTGTCCAATGCATTGGCAATTCTTAAGATCGCTGTCAGCTTGGCAATCAGTAGATATTTTTCTCTGTCTATGACCATATCATTCTCATAGCCGGAGTTGTATTTAAAATCAGAGCTGTTGTAACGCACCACATTGGCAATAATATTTCGCTCCTGGGTAGAAAGACCGATGATTTCCGTCTCCATAATAATCTGATAGGAACACTCTGACACCTTGCCCATGCTGATGTACTTTCCACAGTCGTGAAGCTGCACTGCGATCTGAAGAAGCAGCCGCTCTCTCGGTCCCAGTCCATGTACCTTCTTCATATTGTCAAAGAGAGATAATGCCACCTGTGTTGTCCCGAGAATGTGATTCTTCCCGGAGGAATAGCGCTTGGCAATATTTCTGGAAGCAACGAGAATATCGTTTTCGAAATTGTGAGCACTCTTTATGAACTTATTCTTCTCTGCGTAATCGTAAGCAATTCCATCCATAAGAGGAACACCCGGTGTCCACAGAGATTCAGCATTAAAAATATCAATAAACTTCTTGCATACAACCAGTGTCGGAATTACAAGAGATGCATACTCCGGATCAATCTCCAGTTCTCTGGAGAGTTCCTGTACCGGCTTGTGAACAAGCATCTCATACCGGTTCATAAATTCTGCTTTTGTGATAATGTGATCCTTCAGTTCCTCCCGAAAGATCGTATCTGTCAGGAAATCTCCCATCAAAATCACATTCTGAATATTCCGGTCTTTCAGATACAGTCTCTGGAAGCAGGTCAGATCGTTTCGGATAAATTCCTCTACCAGCTGATCATAGTGAATGGTCGCCTTTTCCAGCTCTTTCAGGCGTTCTCTGATTCTCAGGCTTCCCATTTTGAGACTCTGGGTTGTCACAAGGGAATCCTTGTCAAAAAGCGATACCTGAAGGCTTCCTCCGCCGACATCCAGAATCGCCGTTCCTTTCTGAATCATCTTTTTGAATACATTCTCAATTGCCGCAATGGATTTGTATCCAAGAAAATGCTGTTCTGCATTGCTCAGAACTTCAATGCGAATGCCGGTTCTCTGAAAAATCTGTTCCATGACAATCATTGGATTCTTCAGTTCCCGGAAGGCACTGGTCGCACATGCACGATATTCCAGTACCCCAAACTCTTTCATCATACGTGAGAAATCCGTCAGAATCTCACACAGATCATCCACCATACCCGGTGCAAGCTTCCCCTCAGCATATGCACCTTTCCCCAATTCCAGTGGATAACGGATATCGTTCAATTCCCGAAATCCGATTTTTTTTGACAATTCGTAGATCTTCATACTGATTTCGTATGATCCGATATCGATTGCCGCAAACGTAGTCACCGCCATTGTCCCTTCTCCATTTTCTGTTTATTTTTCGCTTCCAAGCAAATGATCAATAAACTGCTGTGCAGTACGTCCTGTCAGTCCCCCATGACTGAGTTCCCATTTGTTCGCTTCCAGAAGCAGTTGTTCCTCTGGCATCTGAATGCCGTTTCTCTCTGCCAGTGCAAGTACAATTTTCTGGAAATCCTTCTTGCCCGGAGCACCGAAATAGATACGCACACCGAAACGATATACAAGGGAAAGTTTCTCCTGTACCGTATCGGAGGAATGCAGATCATCCTCATCCATCAGTTCCAGTTTGTCGCTGGAGCGTTCTCTCACAAGATTTCTCCGGTTACTTGTGGCATAAATCAACACATTGTCCGGTTTTTTCTCCAGACCGCCTTCAATCACTGCCTTGAGATATTTGTACTCAATCTCAAATTCCTCAAAGGAAAGGTCATCCATGTAAATAATGAATTTATAGTTTCGGTTTTTGATCTGGGCGATCACCTCATTCAGATCCTGAAACTGATGCTTGTAAACCTCAATAATACGCAGACCGTCCTCATAAAAACGGTTCATAATACCTTTGATGCTGGAAGATTTTCCTGTACCGGCATCGCCAAAAAGAAGACAGTTGTTGGCTTTTCTTCCTTTTACAAAAGCCTCCGTATTCTCCAGAAGTTTCTGCTTAGGAATTTCATATCCAATCAAATCCTCCAGATTCACATGGGCTACTCTCGTAATCGGAACGATTTCTACCCTTCCATCGGAATGATGCTCCACACGGAACGCTTTGTTAAGACCAAGTTTTCCCACACCGAAGTCTTTGTAGAACTGCACCATTGCGTCCATAAACTCTTCTGCACTCTCTGTAGTTCCCAGCTTCTCACTGAGTTCACAGATTCGGTCACGGACTCTTCCGTTGAACATCTTGCTCTCGGTACCGTTTCTCTTATAATCGGTCACAATGTTCAGACAATCTGTATGAAATGCTTCTCCAAGTTCCTCCAGATCAAAATCAAACAATTCTTTCATAATCCTGAAATCGTGAAGAGCAAGCGTATTCAGACTTCCCTCAATTGCTCCCCGGACTTCACTTGCCGTACTGAAGGCATTTTCATGATTAACCAGAAGAAATGTCAGGTATGTATGCCAGAGATTTCCCCAGAATCCATAGGATCCCGCCAGTTCTACCATACCATTCACGCAGTAAAAAAGTTCATCCCTGTCACCTTCTGAAAGTTCTCCCTGTCGGTACAGCTGAATCAATGTTTCCATTCTCTTCAGCACTTCACCCTGTTCAAAATTGCGATATAAAATACATTCTTCGATTCTTCCCATTGTCTGTCATTCCTCTTTCTGTCAACTCAATAATTTCCCAGAACTCTCATGCGAATCGCCTCTGTTTTGAGACCACGCAGTGCATTCTGAACTGCACTCTCATCAAGATTTCCTTCAAAATCAACAAAGAATCGATATTCCCAGGTCTTTCCGACAACAGGGCGGGATTCAATTCTTGTCATATTCAGCCCATTGTAAATAATATGTGAAAGCATATTGTAAAGTGTACCGCTCTCATGAGGCAGTTCAAAGCAAATACTGATGCGCCTTGCATTCTTCTCATATACCGGCTTTCTGCTGACAATAATGAATCTGGTAGAATTCTCTGTATTCTCACAAATATTCTCAGCCAGAACCTTGAGCCCAAACACCTCTCCGGCCTCCCGGCTCGCAATGGCAGCTTTGGAAATTCTGCCCTCTTCCCTCACTTCCTTCGCCGCAGCAGCGGTGTTGCCCACCGGACGAATCTTCCATTCTCTGTACTGTTCCAAAAATTTCTGACACTGGGCAAGTCCCTGCGGATGTGAAATGACTGTCTCAACATCCGAAAGTTCTGCCTCCGGAAGTCCCAGAAGCACATGATCGATGCGCAGCACCTGTTCGCCCACAATGTACAGCTCATACTCTGTCAGAAGATCATAAATATCTGCAACTACACCTGCAGTGGAATTCTCAATCGGAAGCACTGCGTAATCCGCCTTGCCGGACACTACCTCTTCCATGGCGTCTCTCCAGGTTTTCACCTGAAAACTCTGAATCATTTCTCCGAAATACGCTCTCATGGCCGCATAACTGTATGCGCCTTCTACCCCCTGAAATACAACAGACACATCATTCAGCGGAAGCTGATCTACAAACTCGTAAGTCTTTTCCTCTGAAACCCCATTGGCATTCAGAAGCTGATACTGTCGTTTTCTGCTGATGGACATAATCTGCTGAAACAATTCCTGTACTCCAAGCTGATTAAATTCTCCATGAGCCTTCTGACGCAATGTGTCAATCTTCTCTTTCTCCCGTGCAGGATCCAATACTTTTTTGCCGGTACTGATCTTGTACTGTGCCACCTGCTCGCTGACCTGCATTCTCTCCTCAAAGAGACGCAGAATCTCCGAATCGATCCGGTCTATATTGTTTCTGTATTTCTGTAAATCTGTCATGACCATTATCCTCTCCTTAAGAGCAAAACAGAGGTTTGTGCCCCCTTCGCTGTTTCGAATTATTATATCTTATCCCGGTATTCTTTTCAAGAGAATGGGGAATTTCACAATGTTCTTGAATTCCCGCCAAGAGTGTTATATGATGAAATGCGGTAACTATACACAATTGATTTTCACTTGTGATAATGGAGGTAAGTGATGAGACATTTGATGAGTCCCCTGGATATGTCTGTGGAAGAACTTGATACTCTTTTAGATCTGGCAACAGATATCGCAAACAATCCTAAGAAATACGCACATGTATGTGATGACAAACGTCTGGCTACCTGTTTTTATGAGCCCAGCACCCGTACAAGACTGAGCTTCGAGGCAGCTATGATGAACCTGGGAGGCAAGGTACTTGGCTTCTCCTCTGCAGATTCCAGTTCTGCAGCAAAAGGTGAGAGTGTTGCCGATACCATCCGTGTCGTTTCCTGCTACGCAGACATCTGTGCAATGCGTCATCCAAAGGAAGGTGCCCCTCTGGTTGCATCTATGGCCTCTTCCATTCCTGTAATCAATGCAGGCGATGGCGGTCATCAGCATCCAACTCAGACTCTGACTGACCTTTTGACCATTCGTTCCACGAAAGGCCGTCTGGATCACCTGACCATCGGACTTTGCGGAGATTTGAAATTCGGACGTACCGTTCATTCTCTGATCGAAGCACTGGTTCGCTATCCGAATGTCAAATTCGTTCTGATTTCTCCGGAAGAACTCCGTGTCCCAAGTTATATCCGTGAAGATGTTCTGAACAAGAACCATATCGAATTCACCGAGGTGGAACGTCTGGAAGATGCCATTCCGAACCTTGACATTCTCTACATGACCCGCGTACAGAAAGAACGTTTCTTCAACGAAGAAGATTATGTACGCATGAAAGATTTCTACATTCTGGACAAGACCAAAATGGAACTTGCCCCGAAGGATATGTATGTACTTCACCCGCTTCCTCGTGTCAATGAGATCTCTGTTGAAGTTGACCAGGACCCGAGAGCTGCTTATTTCCGTCAGGCCCAGTACGGTGTATATGTACGTATGGCTCTGATTCTCACATTATTGGAGGTAGAACTGCCATGTTAAATGTAGGTGCACTTCAGGAAGGTTATGTTCTGGATCATATCAAAGCAGGAAAGGCCATGAC
>JAUNAE010000181.1:7017-7575 GCA_030527765.1 Eubacteriales bacterium | reverse complement strand
CGCAGAGTTCGGCAGAAGAAAGTTGCTTCGCAACTGCCGAACTCGCGTGCGAATCTTCTTACGAGATTCGCGATTTAATCGGGGAGTATGGTTTGATGTATACTTGTATAAAATAATTGTCTGAGGACAAGGAGGAATTACCATGAAAAAAGGCTGGTTCATTGTCGGCGCATTGCTGCTGGCTGCAGGAGGAACCGGAGGGTATTTATATCATAATGGAACGATTAACTTTGGAAATGCGGCGAATGATCAAACGGTCTATGTGTCCAGCATTAGTTCTCTGATGGGCACAGATTCTGCAAACATTCAGACTCGTTTCTCCGGTGTTGTTGAACCGCAGAATACGGTAGAGATTAACATTGATAATGGAAGAGTTGTGCGAGATCTTTCCATCAAAGTTGGGGATGAGGTGAAAGCGGGACAGCTTCTTTTTCAGTACGATCTAAGCAGTCTTCAGTCAGATCTTCAGCAGGCTCAGCTGGATCTGGAACGTCTGCAGAATGAGGCTTTGAGTCTGGAATCTCAGATTTCAACTCTGGAAAAAGAGAAGCGTAAGGC
>JAUNAE010000181.1:0-7007 GCA_030527765.1 Eubacteriales bacterium | reverse complement strand
GGCATCTGCAGACAACCAGCTTTCTTATACGATTGAGATTGAGACGAACAAGATGAATCTCAAGAAAAACGAGTATGACCAGAAGAGCAAAACGGCAGAAATTGAAAAACTTGAGAAAGCAACTGTAAATACGGAAGTACGCAGTGACATCGATGGTATTATTCAGAAGATTGATACGTCCAAGTTGAATACCGGAGATGACAGTGGTGTATCAGATAGTTTGGAGGATGATTCTTCCTATGGTACATCTGATAACTCCAATAGTGCTTTTATCACAATTCTCAGTACAGGTGCATACCGGGTAAAGGGATATGTGAATGAGTTGAATATTAATAATGTAGTAACTGGATCTTCCGTTATTATTCGTTCAAGAGTGGATGAATCACAGACCTGGACGGGTATGATGGGCAGTGTGGATATGGAGAATTCTTCCCAGTCTTCCGACGACAGTTCCTATTACGGGGGCTCTTCAGACAGCAATTCCGGTTCCAGTTCTTATCCTTTTTATGTAGAATTGGATTCCTCTGATGGATTGATGCTGGGACAGCACGTATACATTGAATCAAACGATGGACAGCTGGATAAGAAAGAAGGGCTCTGGCTCAGCGATTACTTTATTGCAGATGTAGACACGGAGAATCCTTACGTGTGGGTTGCCAATGACAAGAACCGGCTTGTGAAACAGTCTGTAACTCTTGGAAAGTATGATGATTCCTTGATGGAATATGAGATTCTGGATGGTGTTACAGAGGATTCCCTTATTGCATTCCCGGCAGCGTCTCTTGAGGAAGGCATGAAGACCGTCAAGGGAACCGGAGAGCAGACCATGGAGAGTATGTTCGAGACATCGGATACTGAAGAAAACTATACGGATGATGGCACAGTTTATGAGGATGATGGTGCGGTCATAAGCGATGACGGTTCTGAGGTGATTGAAGCAACGGATGTTGACGAGAGCGAAATGGGTACCGGTACGGGAGATGATAATTTTGATGATATGGTTATCGAAATTGATGATACTATGCCGGATGTGATTGAAGAAACAACCTCGGAAGAAACAACCGCAGATGATACAACAGAAATTATTATAGATGATGCTTTCACGGATGATATTACCGTGATTGGTGATGATCTGCAGCCTGTGGAATAAAATGCTGCGGAATAACAGAAGGAGTCGAAACTTATGATTCTGGATTTAAAAGGAATATACAAGGAATATCATCAGGGAAAGATGATCGTTCCGGTACTTAAAAATGTAAACTTTTCTATGGAAGAGGGAGAATACGTGGCGATTATGGGACCGTCCGGATCCGGAAAAAGTACACTTATGAACATTATCGGGTGTCTGGATCAGGCTACGGAAGGGCAGGTCTTTCTGGACGGCCAGGATATTTCCAAATGTTCGGAAAATGAAATGTCAGATATTCGTCTAAATAAAATCGGATTCGTATTTCAGAGTTTTCACCTTCTTCCGAGACAGTCGGCACTTGCAAATGTTGAGATGCCTTTAAACTATGCAAAAGTTCCGAAGAAAGAACGCAGGGAGAGAGCACTGAAGGCTCTTGCCAGAGTTGGTCTGGAAGACCGTGTGAATTTTAAACCAAATCAGCTTTCCGGTGGACAGATGCAGCGTGTTGCCATTGCGAGGGCTCTGGTAAATAATCCAAAGCTGATCCTTGCGGATGAGCCCACAGGTGCGTTGGACAGCCGATCCGGTGCACAGGTAATGGAACTGTTCCGGAAACTGAATGAAGAGGGTGTTTCCGTTCTGATGATTACCCATGATGCAAAAATTGCAGCACAGGCGAATCGAATGGTCACCATTTTTGACGGTATTCTGGAAGAGAAGAGGTGATACCGTGAAAATTTTCAAAAGAATTGTAGCGATCCTGGTTGTTATTGCTCTGATTGGTGCGGGTGGTTACGCCGGATTAAACTATATTCGTCAGTCAAACCAGAAAACAGTGGTTGTAGTCCCTGTTTCCAGTCTGCAGGACGAGTATTATACATCGAATACAACGATGGATGGTACGGTTACGACCAATGTCATTCAAAATGTCACCGTTGGTACGGATATGTTGATTGAGCAGGTTTATGTGAACAAAGGGGATTCTGTTTCCAAGGGAGATAAGCTTGTTTCTCTGGACACGACCCTGGTTGCCATGGAACTTGAAATTGCAAAGCTGAAAAAGCAGAAGATCGAGCAGGATATTACAAAAGCAACCAACCGTTTGAACAGTCTCAGAAATGGTGGACCGGTTTCCGATGAGGATGCTTCCGGAGCGGCAGATAATTTAAATTCGTCAGATCTTGATCAGATCAAAACGTCGAAATCTCTGGATTTCTCCGGATCTACTCTGGCAAACGGAGTATCTATAGCTTTTTCCATGCCGCTTTATGTGGCAAGCCTGATTTTGGAAGATAATGGTTCTGAGTTAATCGGTGGCTCGGATTCCGGCAGCGACAATGGAGGAGGTTCCGGTTCTGAGGATCTTCTCACTTCGGATGAACTGACATCCGATTCGGGATACACGAACGTGGAAACACCGATGAATGAGAATACGATTAACGGTACCGGAACCGAACTCACAGGAGAAGATACCCCGCAGTTGGAGGATCCAAACGTTGCGGCACCGACACCAACCCCGGTTCTGATTGATCCGGATGCCAACGATGATCTGACGGATGGCGAGAGTACTTTCTATACAGAACTGGATTACAATTCGGAACCGTATACAGGTACCGGTACGGAAGACGATCCTTTTGTGTTCCTGTGCAGTTCACAGAAAGGCTATGTTACGGTCAAGGGTTCTTTCTTTAACCGTATGGCCGGATACAGCGAGGACGGAAGTACTAGATTATACAGCAATGGTTATTGGTACAAAATTGAGTTTCACAAAAATGATACGATAGAAAACCCGGAAGATCGTCTGGCATCCTGCACCGGATATTATTTCATCAACGGAAGTCTTCTGCAGAAACCTGTCAATCCATTTGTTGAGACAGACCTGACACTGGCAGATGCCCTCAAGTACACACCGGAGGAACCGACATCGGATACAGGAGATATTGGTGGAGATGCAGGTGGCTCAACGAATAATAATAATTCGTCTTCTATCAGTCGTGCAGAAGCGATCAAATTGCAGGAACAGAAACTGCAGAGCCTCCAGCTGGATCTGAAAGAAAATGATATTACCATCGGAAAACTGGAACGTCAGGTTGAGCAGACAGAGATTTACGCCAGAATTGACGGAGTGGTTTCCTTTTTGGGTGATACTTCTACAGGAAAGGGTTCCGGAGATTCTCTTGTGAAGGTAAAGAGCAAAGAAGGATTTTACCTGACAGGCAGTGTAAGCGAATTACTCCTTGATAAAATGCAGCCCGGGACGGAACTGAGTTGTACCAGTTATGTAAGCGGCGAATTTGACGCCACAGTTCTGGAAGTGTCGGAGTATCCGGTTTCCGGTGACGATATCTACAGTGATGGCAATCCAAACGTATCTTATTATAAATATACAGCAGAG
Source organism: Eubacteriales bacterium (assembly GCA_030527765.1). The sequence continues at coordinate 3,483 of JAUNAE010000181.1, read as the reverse complement.
ATACAGGATCAAACCCTTCAGTTTGAAGAGTTGGACTGGGTGACGGTTGCAATTAAGGAAAGTACGGAAAATACAGATTCTCTTGTTATTTCCAAAGCTTATGTTCGTTCTGAGAATGGATCTTATTATGTTTACAAAGACGACAACGGAGTGCTCAAAAAGCAGTATATTGAAGTTGGAGATATGGTAAACAGTGGATACAGCATTGTGATCAAGCAGGGTCTTACAAGTGAGGACTATATTACTTTCCCATATGGAGACCTTGCAAAGGAAGGAACCAAAACAAGACAGGGAACGACAGATGATTTCTACTCTTAAGATTTAAAGGAGGAACGACATGCTTGAAAATGTACGCCAGGCAGTACGGGGAATCTGGTCTCACAAAATGAGATCTTTTCTGACAATGCTTGGTATCATTATCGGTATTGCGGCGATTATTGCCATCGTTTCCACAATCAAGGGAACGAGTGAGCAGATCAAGCAGGACTTGATCGGATCCGGTAATAATACCGTCAGTATCACATTGAATAATGGAGACAGTGCTTATGAATCGGAAGGCGGAAGTGTATCCGGTACTCCGATTCTAACAGATGAGATTAAGAGCAAAGTCCGCAAACAGGAACACATTGAAAATGCAACGTTCTTCTATTTCAGAACGTACACAAGCAATGTGTATTATCAGAACAAATCCTTCTCCGGAGGAAGTATCTATGGAATTGATGAGAATTATCTGGATACATGCGGCTATCAGGTGCGCTCCGGTCGTGGATTGATTCCGAGGGATTTTGAAAACTTCTCAAAGATTGCACTTCTTGACAGCAATGCCGCAGAGAATCTGTTTGGAAGTGAGAATCCGGTAGGCAAAACCATCGAGATCGGAAAAGAACCTTTTATTGTGGTAGGTGTTGTCACAAAGTCAGAGGACAGTATGCCAACGATCAATACTATTTCTGAGTACGATGAGCTGTACCAGACCATCATGGGAAGCGTTTTGATTCCCTACAAGAGCTGGCCGATTTCTTTCAATTTTGATGAGCCGATGAATGCCATCATCAAAGCGGATTCCACAGACACCATGAGCTCAGCGGGAAAAGCGGCTTCTAATGTTATGAATGAAGCGATTCCGTCGAATGACGGACAGAAGAGTTCCTTTTCTTACAAAGCGGATGACATTCTGGAAAGAGTTCGTAATATGCAGAAACTCAGTACCAGTACAAATCAGCAGCTGATCTGGATTGCAAGTATCTCCCTGCTGGTTGGCGGTATCGGTGTTATGAACATTATGCTTGTATCTGTCACAGAGAGAACAAGTGAGATTGGATTAAAGAAAGCAATCGGTGCCCGAAAGAGCAGCATTCTCGGACAGTTTTTGACAGAGGCAGCAGTTCTTACGAGCACTGGTGGAGTGATTGGCGTTATTGCAGGTATTATCCTTTCCAGGGTAGTATCCAGAGTGGCGGGAACTCCGACGGCAATCAGCATTCCTGCTGCCGTCATTGCGGTAGTTTTTTCCATGCTGATCGGTATTGTGTTCGGACTTTTGCCTTCTGTGAAGGCAGCAAACCTGAACCCGATTGATGCATTGCGAAGTGAATAATCATAAATAAACGCAGGCTGCTCCGCATCCTGCGTTTATTTATAATTAATAGAGAAGATTGCATAGATTGCGAATATCGGTCCTATTGGTGAATTTTTTCGGTGTAGAGCGCTGTGAATTGTAATAAATTGTCATCTCTTGTGAAAAAAACGAAAAAATTATAGAGTCTTCAGATAATATATGGTATAATACACAAAAACCTTGAGATTTATCTCTATTATTATCAACTAGTACATAAGGAGACGATCATTATGAAAGTTTTACAGGGAAAATCCGTATTTTCAGGAGTTGCAATTGGCAAGATTTCTATTCTGCAGAAAGAAGATGCCAGCGTTAAGAGAGTGCATATTGATGATGCAGACGCTGAGATGAATCGACTGAATGCAGCCAAAGAAACCGCTGCCGGCCAGCTTCAGAAGCTTTATGAGAAAGCAGTTCAGGAAGTAGGAGAATCAGGTGCAGCGATTTTTGAAGTACATCAAATGATGCTGGATGACGACGATTATCTGGAGTCCATCGAGAACATCATTCGTACAGAAATGGTAAATGCTGAGTATGCTGTTGCAACTACCGGTGATAACTTCGCAATGATGTTTGCTTCTATGGATGATGATTACATGAAAGCTAGAGCAGCTGATGTCAAAGATATCTCTGATCGTCTTGTAAGAGTTCTTCTTGGACATGGAGACGGAGATCTGGAATCCGATGAGTCCGTAATTGTTGTTGCTGAGGATCTGGCTCCGAGTGAAACTGTACAGATGGACAAGAGCAAAGTACTTGCTTTTGCAACACGCAAAGGTTCCTCCAACTCTCATACAGCAATTCTTGCCCGTACCATGAATATTCCGGCTCTGATCAATATCGAATATGATCCGGAAGATAACGGACGTATGGCAATCGTTGACGGTAAAGCCGGAACATTGATCATCGATCCGGATGAAGATCTTCTCGAGAAATATCGTGAACTGAGAGAACAGGAAATCGCTCAGCGTGCAATGCTCAAAGAACTGAAGGGCAAACCGACAGAGACAAAGAGCGGACGCTCTCTTCACCTTTATGCAAATATCGGAAGTACCGCAGACGTTGCCAACGTACTTGCAAACGATGCAGAGGGTATCGGTCTTTTCCGCAGTGAGTTCATCTACCTTGAGAAAGAAGACTATCCGACAGAGGAAGAGCAGTTCCAGATTTACAAAACAGTTGCTCAGAATATGGCCGGAAAGAAAGTTATTATTCGTACACTGGATATCGGTGCCGACAAGCAGATTGACTACTTCAATATGGCACATGAGGAGAACCCGGCAATGGGTTACAGAGCAATCCGAATCTGCCTGGATCGTCCGGAAGTATTCAAGACCCAGCTTCGTGCACTGTTCCGTGCAAGTATGTTCGGAAACATTTCCATTATGTATCCGATGATCATCTCCGTATCTGAGGTTCGTAAGATCAAAGAGATTGTAACGGAAGTAAAACATGAGCTCAGCGCACAGGGAATTCCATTCCGCGATGACGTAGAGCAGGGTGTTATGATTGAGACACCGGCAGCAGTTATGATCAGTGATCTCCTTGCAAAAGAGGTTGACTTCTTCAGCATCGGAACAAACGATCTGACCCAGTACACACTGGCAATTGACCGTCAGAATGCAAAACTTGACAACATCTACGATTCTCATCACGAAGCAGTACTTCGTATGATCCGTATGGTTGTTCAGAATGCACACAAAGAAGGCAAATGGGCAGGAATCTGTGGCGAGCTTGGCGCAGATACCACTCTTACTGAGACCTTTGTTGAGATGGGACTGGATGAACTTTCCGTATCTCCGACCTTCGTACTCCCGGTTCGTAAGATCATTCGTGACATGGACTAATGTTTCACTAAGTTGTTG
>JAUNAE010000180.1 GCA_030527765.1 Eubacteriales bacterium | reverse complement strand
TTTATTAACGCCCTATGACAGCTAATGAGAGGTCATAATTTGGTGAAGTTTTAATTACAATTGGACAATCTGATACTGTGCCTAGAAGCATAAAAGAAATTGCTCGAGATAATTTAATAGGCAAAATGGCTGAGTTAGCGGTTTCAAAAATGCTTAGAGAAGATTATGGACTTCATATTCCTATTGATTACGAAATATACCCGCGTGGCGAATGGGATGATTGCGATATTTCAATCAACGGTTGGAATATAGATATTAAATCGACTCGCAACGGGCGCTGGTTACTTTTTGAATTGCACAAGTTACGAATTAGAGAACCGCAGGGAAAACTTCCGCACGCAATATTTATGTGCAAAACCCCTTGGAATATGGAAAAAGATGAACCTGTGGGCAATGTTGAACTAATAGGAATGATCAGTTTGAAGAAATTAGTTACCGATCATAAATTTGTAAAATTACTTAAAAAGGGGTCTTTCATTCCTGGAACAAGAGCTAGACTACAGGCAGATAATTATGGCGTTAAGTTTGAGGATCTATCTGCTGATTGGAAGACAAACATTGATTATATTATCGCTCATACTCCTCCAGATTTAAAAACTTATCCAACTCCATATAAATAATTTGTAAAGCTCAAGACATAAAAATCTTGAGCTTTTACTAATCTCGGATTGCTGCGTAAACGCAGCGAAATTTATATTTTCTATTGCATTTTCGCAGCAGATGTGCTATTATAATATAAGGGGTGCATCTATGAGCAAATTTGGAGATTATCTAAAACAGATTAGAAACGAGAAAGGTCTTAGTCAGGCAAAGGTATACGAGTATACCGGAATTACCAATTCTCGTTTATGTAAGGCGGAGAATGGAGCAGATACGACTCTCAATCCGGAAGAGTTAAAGAAACTTGCATCTCTTTATGAGGTGGCCGTTGTGCCAATGTACATTATGGCAGGGTACTTGGATACTTCAGATCTGGAAGAATATCGATCGGGCTTCAAAAACACGGGGCTTCTTGATGAGGAAGAAAAGAAGCACATTCAAGATCAGATCGATTTTATCAATAGGAAGAAAGGATAAACAATTATGATTTTTCATCTTGGAGAACTGTTCTGCGGGCCCGGCGGAATTGGGTGGGGCGCAACCCACGCAGATATAGAAAATGACGAATGGGGTATTGTCCATCAGTGGGCAAATGACTTTGATGAATCAACGTGCAGGACGTATCGCCGAAATATCTGTCCGGAGAATCCTGACAGTGTCTATTGTGAGGATGTCCATACACTTGATCTTAGAAAGCTAGGAGCAATCGATGCCTTGGCATTTGGTTTCCCTTGTAATGACTTCTCAATGGTGGGCGAAAAGCTTGGATTCAAGGGGAAATATGGACCTTTGTACACCTATGGTATTGAGACTTTAAGAATGTATCGCCCTATGTGGTTCCTGGCTGAAAATGTTGGCGGACTAAGAAGTGCGAATGAAGGAAAAGCGTTCGATAAGATTCTTTCTGACATGAAAGATGCAGGATATCGAATTTATCCTAATCTGTATAAATTCGAGGAATATGGAATTCCACAGGCGAGACACAGAATTATCATTATCGGTATCAGGGATGACTTGCCTTATGAGTTTAGAATCCCTGCGCCGACAGGAGTGATGAGAACTTGCCGCCAGGCCATCGAAGAGCCTCCAATTCCTGCTGATGCAGCAAACAATGAGCAGACAAGACAGTCTGCGCAGGTTGTTCGCCGACTTTCTTATATCAGACCTGGTCAGAATGCATGGGACGCAGATCTGCCTGACGATTTGAAGATTAACAGCAAGACAAGAATCAGTCAGATTTATAAGAGACTTGACCCTGAGAAACCTTCCTATACTGTGACCGGTTCCGGTGGCGGCGGCACACACATTTATCACTGGGAGGAACCTCGTGCGCTGACAAATCGTGAAAGAGCCAGACTGCAGACTTTCCCGGACACCTACTTCTTTGAGGGTTCTAAGGAACAGGTAAGAAAGCAGATTGGTATGGCAGTGCCTTGTGAGGGTGCAAAGCTGATTTTTGAAGCAGTGCTGAAGACTTTTGCCGGAGTAGAATACGACTCCGTTGAACCGAATATTGTTGATGAAGACTAATAGCAAAGGGTGCAGACAAATCAATGCCTGCACCCTTTGTTTATTTTATGATGTCATTGTAAAGCCGCAGGAGATTTTCTTCAGCGACTTTTTTCTTTAGCTGACATTCCCAGATGGTAACGACACGCCATCCCTGTTCGGTCAGTGTTCTGAGATTATCAGCATCTCGCTCGATATTGCGATTGATCTTTTTATGCCAGTATTCTTCGTTGCTGGTCGGCCAGACAAATCTGCCGCAGTCATGCTTATGCCAGAAGCATCCGTTAACAAATACTACTGTTTTGTATTTTGGAAGTACGATATCAGGGCATCCAGGAAGTTTGCGGACGTTCTTGCGATACCGAAGCCCTTTTGAAAAATGGTATTTACGGACCGTTTCTTCCGGTTTGGAATTGGTACTCCTGATATGGGACATATTTTTGCTTCGGACTTCCTTTGAATGTGTATCTGCCATATCAATCCTCGATTACATCATAGTAAACCGAGCCTTCAGGAAGTTTGATGTTAGGCACCCACAACTGTTTGCCGCCCCAGCCCTTTGTTCCAGTGACCTGGTACATGGTGAGTACGATCTTTCTAGGGAACGAACCACCGAGCTGCCAATCGTTCGGTGACAGTAATGCACCAGTTCCCTGGGCGATGTCTCTGTTCCTGCGGACGATGAGGATTCCCTGCGTAGTAGGAGATTCTGCAAGCATCACATCGATGATAGACATGAATGACTTAAGCTTGAAGTCAGGCCCGGAGGTTACATGAGAAAGCACCTCTTTCATGAGACGGAGGCTGACCTGATAATAAGGCTCAGTTTCCGAGAAAGCACTGAGAAGCGTGGAAATATCATCAATGGTGTTATTGTCCGGATAGAACGGATAATAATTGGTGCCGCCGGAGATTGCTTCCACATGGTCTGTATCGAGTACGTTCTTGCGGGTAGGATTCAATCCTTCCGGATAATAAATCTTAATATCCTCAAGGCCCTGTTCCACCTGGGAGATGATAGCGTTATTGGTTGCATTGATATCAGCAAAAAGCTTGTACAGTCTCTCATCAATATAAACCATCATCATGCCTGGATCACGGTCGTATCCAAACATTCGGCTATGCTGCCACATAGTATCTGCCTGCGGTTTCTTGGCAGTACGAGTATAGTAAATGGTCTGCAGACTTGGGAAAGTAACTCCTCGGCCTAAAGTGTTGCCTCCGATTACGAAATTACATCCAGCAGCATACTCATCGCTTTCGACATCTGTTTTGCCGTTCATGATGATAATACTAGCTTCGTCATTGGTCAGAATCTTTGTGACTGCATCCATAAGCTGCTTGAAACTTACCTTTGAAGATTTATCTGGGGCCAGGAGCATAAACTGTTTTTTCAATTCTGCTGATAAAGCACCCGTGAGGTTAGCTTTGCACCATTCCAGTTCTGCTTTGATGCTGGAAGCGAATTTCTGATGCATCGCCTGACGGACACTCGGATGAACAAGGCAGTTAGATACAGTTCCGCCGGAAGCAAAAATTTGTCCGGTAACCATAAGATGTCGAATGACCACATCACGCTCCGGTGTTTTTAGCGAATCTACAAAAGTTACGCAGTCTGGTTTGCCGGTCTTTGGAAAGAAGAAATCTCCTCCAAGGTATGCTTTTCCTGGCTTGAAATAGTGTGTGAAAAGAGGATGCCAGCCTGATTTCATTGTCTGCAGGAAAATTGCTTGTGGCGTTCCGGTGACCTGCAGATAGAGGCTGCTTGCGGCACCGCTTCTGATGGAATCCAGATATTTGTTGATGGATGACTGCTTATTACGATTTACCAGGGTGTTCAGCGAAGCGGCGTCAGCCTCGTCATCAACGATGAAGAGAGGATTGCCACGCATAAATCCAGTAGAGTTAAAAATATTAGCCCACAGTTTCAGTATACGGGCATTCTTCTTCAGAACAACGATGGTCGGCAGCATTAAACTGTTATCAGCAAAAATCTTTGCATCGTTTTCACCGCAGATGCAGTATCCCTCAAGGTCGGCTTTAACTCGATCCAAGGTCTGCTGCTGAAGAACGACATTATCGGTGGTAAGGAGTACGAAAACAGGAAAACCTAAATCCGTAGCTTTACACATAATACCAAACATCTGTCCAGTTTTGCCGGACTGCACATTGCCAAACAGAAGACCAATCTCGTGGCTCGTGAATGAAAAGTTCTTAAGATAGCGGTTTCCTACTTCTTCGGCAGTAGCAGAGATGGAGTCGGCCAATCCGCTGTTCCCTCTGCTGATAATCTTATCGAGGTATGTCTTCAAATACTGCATTAGTCATCCGCTCCTTCCATGTCCTCCGGTTTGAAGGAAAGCATCCAAACATCGAGATGATTTCCTTCATCGTCCAAAGCCGTCTGTCCGGTCTTTTTCAGGTACAGATTTTCACAGCCATATTCCTGCAGGATTTCCTTAGTGATCATTCCTTTGCGGTCTGTATCAAGCTGAGTATCATTAACAGGAGAAATCAGACCTGCGGCGGCAAGTCTGCCCTTAAGCCATCTGCCCATGATTAGTTCGTCACCGACAGCACTGAACTGTTTGTTGCCGTCACTTGTGGTATGTGCTTTGAACCAGTATCCGTCATCGGTAATGATAAAGAACGGCACATTCTTCTCAGGGTATCCGTCAATGCGGGTGATTTCTTTTGCAACGGTAAGCTGCGTCTCATACCAGTCACGAGATTTGCGCTTGCTTCGAGGAGCGGCGTAGCAGACATTGACATTAGATTTGGTGTAATGTTTGCCATCGTCCATATGACGCTCGTCAGCAGCAGGAACCTTAAGCGGAAGCAGGAATGAAGCATATGCCATACATCTTCTGTAGAATTCTACATTTGAAGGCGGCACTTCCGTTACAAGTTCAATACCTGTGAGAGCAGTGTTTTTCTCGAAAATCAGCGGCATATCAGAGATTTCGTCAATCTTTGCCGAACAATTCGGACGCTTCAGCTTCTCAATGAATTCTGCAATCTCGGAGCATTCCTCTGCTGTGGTGGTCAGAGAAGCGAATTCATACTGGCGGCGATTAGCCGCTTCCAATTTCAATACACCAAGGTTGGCAGAACCAATAATCGCAGCGAAAGGTTCTCCGTCCTTATAGAAACAATAAATCTTGCCATGGTACTTGAAGGAACGAATCAAACGGATTTCTCCGATTCCTTCAGCTGACCACTTTTTATTTAGCTTTACGGCAGTGTGATAGGAGCCTTCAGGCATACCTTCAATATAATACATACCGATATTCAGACACACATTCTTGATGTTGTTTTCTGAGATCAGAACATCCAATTCGTCCAAAGACGCACGGGATACATATCCTACTGCAATTTCAAGGTGATCCGCCTTTGCCAGCTGTTCATTGAAGCATTCCGAAATGGTCTGCTGGTTATCATCTGTTCCGAGCGGCAGAATATTTGAATACAACATTTTCATAAGAGCCCCTCCTTAATCGTCTATAGTTTCCATGATTTCATCCAAATGCACATGCAGTGCCTCACAGATCTTCAGCAGAACATCGGTGGTAATATTCTCGCACTTGCCTAGCTTTGCAACGGATGCGGAGCTGATTCCAGCCGCAACTTTTAAATCATGTTTATTCATTTCTTTGTCTATCAATAGCTTCCAGAGCTTGTTATAACTTATTCTCATTTGGGGTTACTCGCTTTCTTAATCGTCAAACAGATCATCAGATTCAGCTTCTCTTTGAGTTCGGGATTTCAGTTCCTCATAATACCTTTTAACATTCTGGAATTCTTCCCAAAGAGGAAAATCCTCCTGCTCCATGTGACTGCGCAGAGCAGTATATCTATGTGGATTCTTACGTAACTCGAAAATCTCTACTTCCACAGTGAGTCCCTCAGTATCAGGATTTCCAAAATAATCGGCATATTTGTATGGAAGTTCATCTTCACCAACAACACTTGTTTCCTCAAGAAGCTTCTCTGGAATTAAATCTGGATCAGGATATTCATCGTAGGCAGAGTATTCAAGGAATTCACTATAAGCTGTTACCCATATTTTTGTAGGCAAATCGTATATCTGCTTTGGCCAGTCATGATAATCCATGCTCGATGATGCCTCGAGAGATTTTACCTTGATAATCTGTTTGTATAGGAACGATTCGGCTTCATTATAATATGTTTCTCCGGTGGTCCCTTCCTCGTGATACAAGACAGGATACATACTCTCAAGGAACTCCCAATATTCTGCATCGGATCCTTTTTCATTGATTTTTTCCATGTACCGTTCCAGGAAAGGCAAAAATATAAAGCGTTCGACCTTTTCAGGAATCATGTCGTAAAGCATGTCAAAGGTTCTGTCAGAGTAGGAGCGGTTCTTCATTGATTCGAAGAACTTGCCTATTTTATCGAGTTTAGCATCATACTCGGAAGCAAAATGCAGTGCTGCAAAGTATTCTTGGAAGGAACGGTGAATAAAATAGTATTTTTCACCTTCGTGATACATGATGCATAGGTTATCGGTAAGATCCAAAAGAAAATCTCTTGGAGCAATATCACGATGTTCTTCATCTGCCTTATTCAGCACCTTACTCATGTATGCCGCAAAGGATCTCGCATCAAACTCCAAAACTTCATCGGTATATGTTCTGGCGCAGAACTGAGCGAAGAGCTTTGAAAACTCTTCTGGGGTAAGGTTGGTGTGAAGAGGGCGTTTGAAAGAACCTTTTGATGCATCATGAAGTCTCGCCATTGTCTCATAAGCCTTTGAGTAGAAAACGTGCATTTTTGCCGGGACTTCTCCAAAGGATGAATAAGTCATCAGCATGATTGTTAAAAGCAGAGGATTACTTGCAAATTGTCTATGTGACCAATAGAGAGTTTTATCCAGAGCCTCAAGAAAGCTGTTCTTTCCTGAAATATCCCAAAACTCCAGCTTATTCACAAGAGTAATGGCTTGCTCCTTTGTTAACGGTTGAATATCAAATACAGAGAATTTGGAATAGGAAACAAAGGAATAAACAGGACGAGAAGTCATAATTACTGTGTTTCCGGGGTAGGATTTTATAAATGCTTCAAGATCCTGATTGAATGGTTCACGATTCCCTGATTGTATTTCGTCCAATCCATCAAGCAGAAGAACTAATGCCTTTTGCTGCAAGGCATCTATAATACTTCGCTGAGAAATATCTGGGTCGAATTCCTTTACGGATTTCCAAATAAAATCAACAATCCCGCTAGTAGTATCCTTGTAATCTTTCAATGAGAGAAACAGCGGCGTTGATCCATTATTATCAGATGCAGAGGACAAAAACAAATGCGTTAGCAACATTGATTTTCCAATACCGCCAATACCTTCGATAATGGCATACTTGGACTCAGCCTCTAATTTTTCGATAGTAGCATCACTTATGGTTTTGTCAGATTTATAATCCCGCAGTCCGCTTGCACGATATTTTTGATATCGTATATCATTGCATAC
>JAUNAE010000179.1 GCA_030527765.1 Eubacteriales bacterium | reverse complement strand
CCTGTGACAATCAACCATAGCTATATAAGGTCATGCTGGGATAGTGGCAACACTAGTACTATCTGGCGTTAGATCAGCATTTTCTTTTGATACCTCAAACCATTTTCTAATAAAAGTCTCTGAACTTCCCGTTTGAAGGCCACGACGTGTATCAGCAAACGCTGATAATGGAGGTCTTGAAAATTGCTGTCGAAGAGTCGATGTTGCCCAATATCCAAACCTTTCCCTAGGTATCTCATCAAAAACATCTTGCTTACATAAGAATTCCTTCTTCGTAGATAAAAATAACTGTCGTTTCTCATTTTCAGAGTTTCCAGAAGTCAACCTTGCATATTTAGCACTATATTGTTGCAAATTGCAATTTCGAATCACGAAACTAGTAGTTTGAACAACTTCTCCCCCTATTTCATCAAATGCTCTTGGACCTAAATGGGCCATATTGATCAAATTGCCGTTCAATATCTTTTTTCTCAAATTTTCAAAGCTAGACAAAAACATCCATGAATGCTGCGTTATCATTGATTGATACCCATAATTCCTGGTCAACAATTTGCATTTTTCTATGAAAACTGAGTATAAATCCAATTTACTGTCAATATAATTATTCTTAACATATCCTTGTAATTTTATTGATCCACTTGAAACTGGCATATACGGAGGATTAGTACAAGTTATCCAATATCGCTTTGAAAGAATTTCCAACTGCTCAATTAATGTCTGCATCAATTTCTTTGCATCATCCAGACTAAAATTATTATCTGCGTAAGCATCGAAGCTTAACTGTCCTTGCTCAGAGTTTTCTATGAATCTTCTCAACAAGTCATAATCAAGTTCCGGCATGATCAAGATAGAACCATACTCTTTCGCATCCTTGAACACATCCAGCAATTCATTCATTTGCTGAATTGCCTGTTTCCGCTCAGAGGGATCCATTGAGACGCCAAAATACTCCAACTGCTTTCTTGCAATCGGATTGCTCTCTTCAATGCAGTAAATATGTGGATAAATCTCACGTTTGAGGATTCTCTTATCATATTCACAGGCTTTCATCATAAGAGAAAAATAGGACAGCTGATATGCGCGTTCGTCAATATCGATACCATAGATATTATTCTCCAGTATCGCCCGCACTGCTTCTCGTTTTGTGTAGCCCTGTGTTTCGTAAATCTGCATCAGAACATCAAAGGCATAAACCAAAATATGGCCACTGCCTGAGCAGGGATCGATGAACGTCAAATCTTCCGGATTGAGCAACTTATACTCTTCTTTTATCTCATCCAGTTTCACCTGTACATCAGGCTCCTGCTCTGCTTCATCAAGGTAATATTTCCAATTTCCCTTAAGCGTTTCGTCCCGATGTCCCTCCAGCCAAATTCTGCCCAAGGAGTTTTCTACCATATAACGAACAATCCAGTCAGGAGTGAACAATTGGGTTACAGGTGCAATTTGTTCCTTCTGAACCTTTGACTTGGTCTTTTTTAACTCTGCAAAAGTCTGATCTTTGAATTCAGAATTGTAGTACTGATACATCCATCCGATAATCTGAACCTGATCTTTCCAGTCCTCTTCTGCAATGTCATGAACCAGCTTATATACAAAGCCATCCTTCTCCACGAATCCCAAGCGAAGGAAGAATTCAGATGCATCCCCAGCTTCTTCAAAGAGTCCAGGAAGAGGCTTTGCCAACTGATTGCAACGCTTTAACAACAGGAATCGAAACAGATTATCTGCCTTGTTATGATCCATCCAATCGTTGATCTGTGCTCTTTCCTTATCTGTAAATTCTAAGTCAGAGTCAAAGGGTCTGCTTACAATATCCGGATCCTGTTTCCCTTCCTGTACAGAGGAAAGCATTCTGAGACCGTCAGAAAAGTAGTCATTCACTTCCATGTAACGAATGGCAATCAGACGATTGAACCATTCGGATGCCATATTCTCAATCAGGCTATCATAGGCAGTCTGATATCCGGATTCTTTTGCATGCTGTTCCAGTCTGGATACAATGCGCTTACGCATCTCAATTTCTCTGCCTTGCAGTTTTACAGGCTCACTGGAAGCCACATCAAAATACTGGATATCACTTGTAGATGCCGGAAGCGGAGAGGCAATACCACTTTCCGTAATGCCCATAAAACCAGCTCTTACCTTAATGTCACTTTTTAATTTATTTCTTGCCCATATGGCGAAGTTTTTAATCGCTGTCTTATCCATTCCCAGCACCTTTCTTTCTCTTACAGATGCAGTCTTACTTCGTCACCGTCAGCAAGTTCTGCTTCAATCTGCTTTCTCAAATTATTTAGGTATTTATCAAGATCTGCTTCATTCTTGATATACCAAGTATCTGCCACAATATTACGTGCCATCACATTCTTTACCTTCGGTTTCTTCGGCGTCGGAGCAACAGGTGTTACTGTTCCACCGCCGTTTGAATCATCCTGAGGTTCCGGTGTCGACTGTGGTTCCGGAATGCTTGCAAACTCGTCCAAGTATTTCTTGCACAGGCTGTCTGCTTTATCCTTAAAGCCAAGCATATCCGAGATGTTTGGCTCATTGGTTGCACGCTCTAAGAGTTCATGGAACTCGCGTTTCACACGTGCTTCATATCTGCTCTGATATTCTTTGCCTTCCAATGCGTCCAGAACAATCTTCTGATCCTGTTCGATCACCTGCTTTACTGGCTCTAGCTTTGCATCCAGGACCCGGTTATAACTCTCGATGAACTTCTCATAGAGACTCGGAAGATCCTTGATCTTCTCATACGGAGAACGATTCGAGATAATTGAACGAATCTGATCAATGATTCTTGTCAAAGTAACATCTGTTATATGCTCCTTACTGGAGTCATAGAATTTAAGCGCACGGAGACCATAATCATCAAAGATTTTCTTCTGGGTATCGCTGTTGTAGAAGGTGCGAACCGGTGCCAGATCTTCGGCAAGTTCCATCAAATCTTCTTTTTGTCTTGCTATTGTACGGAAGAAGCTTGTTTCGTCTGTAATAGACTCAAACTGGTTAAGAGTGCTCTTAACCTCTTCCATAATAGCTTTGCCCGGATATTTTGATTGGTTATGCTGCTCACGAAGCATCCACTCCAATTCTCTCTTCAGAGAAATCGTTGCTTCCTTGAATGTAGACATAACACGGTCTGCATCATCCGATGTTTCGGTGCGGTTAAAGAGTTCCTTAATCACCTTACGGCAGTCATTAACCTGTGCAGGATCAATAATCTCTTTCGCTTTGAAGAGTAGCTTATCTTCATATCTGCGATTGGTAAAATAGGTACCCAAGTCATTGGCATCACGATTGAAGATCGTAATCGGCTCTTTTTCTGCAGTTGCACTGATCCTTCCATCCTTGAACAGTTTTGCAATGATCCACTTCGTATCCATTTCTGTGTAACCGTATGGATCTAATGCGAAATGATCCAAAAGTGATTTCATGGAAATCATGGAATGGGCAGAAGTGGTTCTGCTGATGTATTCAAAGGCTTCTCTGCTTGCTAAAGCGTTCGGTTCTCCTGCATCTCCCAGTTCCAACTTTGTCTGGTTGTCTGTCTTAAACAGATTCTTGATTGCAATATCATCCTTCGGAGAGTCGATATAGGAAAGCTTATAGTAAATGGTATCTACCAATCTTCCTAACGCCTCATTGATTCTTACCACTGAATCATGAGACTTGATATCTGTAATATGCTGTCCGTTCACAAAGATATCCGCATTGCCGATTGCTTCCTTTAAGGCATCTAATGCAGCAGATCTGCTCTTGCCGGCTTCCTGCATCTTGGTATTACGAATAATCGTTGACTTACCCTTCTGAGGGTCTGCCACAGAACGAATATAATCTTCAATTTTGAGTGCATTTTGCATCTCTTTATAATAAGGATTACTGTCTACCGGCAGTTTCAAAATAGCTTCCTGATTTCTTGCAGAAATCATAGAAAGGGTCGTATCGTCCACATTTCCATCACCTGTTGTTCCAGTGTAACGAGGTGTAATAATACGGAGTCCAATCTGATTGTTCTGGTTTCCCTTGTTCGGAATATTGTCCACAAACTGGTTGAAGGCAAATGTATATCTACCGTTAAACTTCGGTACACGGTAACGTGCATTGTTATAGATACTGTCGAATACGATTTTTGTAATGGCAGCCATCGTATCACGTTCCGAGATATTGCGGTCACGAATCTGGCGGTTAATATCCTGCTCTTCGTCCGTCAAGAACTCATAGGTATCCTGAATCTGTGAAACAAGCAGGTTATTTACCAAAAGCTGCAGTGCCTCAGATACTTTCTTTCTAAGGTCTGCTTTATCCTCATGAATGTTTGTCATCATGAAGTTCACGATATTATTTTCTGTAAGCGGAATCCCCTGCACATACTTCAGAAGGAATAATACTTTCAGAACATTCACTGGGAAGCAGTCCTCTTCCTTATTCGGATTGATTCTTTCGTTTTCCTGCGCACGAAGGATGACAATCGCATGGGTATGATCAATAAACTCCACAAGGTCGTCAAAGAAACGATACAGCGGAACGATTGTACCTTCCTGTTGGTACATCACAGCCTTTGCAGCCTGCTGGAATGCGCCAAGCATAGAACGTTCACCTTCGGACTGATGGCGTCCCGAAGAGCTGTTCAAGCGAATTGCGTTTAAAATATCCGCAAGCAAATGGAACTGATAAGGTAAGAACGGATAAACTTCCGCAAACTCATCAGCGTTTTTATATTTCTTCATTTCACGGCCATTATCCTTGAAGTCCACTGCATTTAGGATAACGGTCTCTTCCGAATCATACAGTGCCTTCAATGTCATGGTTCCGGCTTCATTTTTCTTCAAAATTCTTTCACGAATAACTTCATCTGCATTGACAGAAGTCAGAGACAATCTTGTCTTGAATCGTCCCTGAATCTTAGAGAAGTCATTCTTGCTTTCTGCTGTGACATCCATGTTTGCTGTCATGGAATCAATATCTTCCTGTGCAGTGACAATGATCCAAGCTTTACCATGGCAACGAACACCAAGTTCTTCTGTCATAGTCTGCAGATTCAGCATCAGCTTTGAATCGGTACTGATGAACTGACCGATTTCATCCACCAGGAAAACAACCCTCTTTCCGGATCTTTCAATGTATTGATGAACACGCTCAGCAAAATCTTCGATTGCAATCTGGTAATTCTGTGTCGTAGATTCTTTCACCCAAAGCTTTGCATTTTCTTCATCCATGTATCCCATCTCAACGAGTGTTTTTTTCACACGTCCGCGGATAACACGGAATTTATTTCTTACTTCCTTCCATTCCTGTCCATGCAAACGGTGGAAGGTATCCTGGAACAGTTCATACTGTCCTTCCTCATCCAACTGTCTTTCCAGATCTGCAAGGGCAGGGTTGGCTCCATCGTAGCCAAGCTTTTCATTAAAGACGCGGTTGAATACCGTAACAATTGCATTACTGTCAGACTTAGCTGTTGATGTACTTTTGGAATCTACGTTGAATAAGATTGCCTGTGTCGGTGTATGAGACGCACGCTCCATATTAGCGTAGATGGTCGGATCCACCTGAATGTTCTCTTTATTCTTGAAGTACTCATTCGCATGTTTTCCATCTACAAGCGTATCGTCGAGCACGTAAGATAAGATCTTCAAGAAGTGAGATTTACCACTTCCAAAGAAACCAGAAATCCAAACGCCGATATTATCTGTCGGTCTGTCCATGCTGGCAGTATAGTTATCGAAGAATTCACGGAAGTGCTTCGTCAATTCTCTGGTAACAACGTACTCATCCAGCTCCTGTTTTTTATCCTCATCTTCAATTTGTCCAACCTTGATTACGCCGGATATCGGACGGTCAATGTCCTTCAAAAACATGTCTTTCATCTTCATGTTACGTGCCCTCTCTTATCTCTCAACTATTGGAAATGCTCTGTAGTAATTTTCGTTCTGATCATTTGCCGCCTCTCCAAAAATATTGAGAGAGTTGCCATTGTATTTGCCCGGGAAGAATAAAATCACCGGACAATGATCCATGACCTGATGCAGGTTATTGAGTATCTTATGTGATCTCAAAATCGGATAACTTTTTCCCACACCAGTCAAAAAAACCACAGAATCTTCCGGAGTATTTTCCATAATGTGATGAATGATCAAACTATCCTGATCATCGAAACGAAGCACATCGGAAATGCTCTGAAACACATAATCTGTTCCTTCTTCTTCTTCCAAATCCTTCAAGTCCTCCAGCACTCCTTCTTCTTCGAGAAGCTGAAGAACCAGTTCATAGAGATCAAATATTTTTAATTGGTATCCAAACTTTAAAATCGTGTTGGAACGGCCTAAGCTATTGATTCTTTCCCGAACAATCAACTCCTGATTCGGATCATAATCGAACACGTAGTATCCAACTTCTCCGCCTAATCCTGTATTTGTTCGAAAGGATTCCTGACGCATTTTCTCTTCCAGGATATCCAGTCTTTCCTCTATTGTTTTCATGCGTTTTCACCTGCTAAGATTTTGTAAATTGGTGTTAATCCCTCATCCTGTAAGAACGTACTCATCGCATCACTTATGATTGGACGAACGATTTCGCGTGTGGTGCCAGTTTCTGAAATAAACTCAGCTTCCTTTAAAATATGCTTGTAGTTATCTCGAACTTTTATCAGCGCAGCATCCGACCACTTTGCAATTCTTTCATCAGATTCCTGTAACTCATGAAGAAAACCAATCAGATCACTGTCGTGAAGCTCTGAGATTCCAAGAATCATCTTCTCTCTGAATACATGATTCATAAATTCGTAAAAGGTTCGGTCCGTCAGCATGACAAGCACAACACATAGCTGCTTCTGTGTCATGGCATCCCCAGCATGAAAGAATTCAAGAAATTCTTCATTTACCGCCTTCACTCTTCTTGCAGTAACAACACGAATGTTATCTGCGCGGCTGGAAGAAGCAGCATTAAAAATATTCTCGTTCTGACTTAATTCTTTTATGTCATCCAGAGATTTCCCTTCTCTTAATAGTTCTATGCACTGCTTTGTTTCTCGATACCATAGAAGGTCTTTTGTTCGACAAGCAAAAGGCATAGATAACACTTTCATTTCGATCATCTACTTTATTCCTCCTCTTTACGAACAGGATTCAATTCCTTTGCTCGCTCCTGCCTTTTTCTATATTCTTCATCTGGTATGATCTCCATGATATCGCCGATATCACACTTGAGCGCCAGACAAATCTTATTCAGAACATCCGTGGTAACCCGTTCATCTTTTCCGAGTGCAGCCAATGCATTCGTGGTAATTCCTGATACTTCTCGAAGTTCTGTTTTGTTCATATTTCTATCAATTAATTGTATCCAAAGCTTCCGATAACTGATTGCCATGATGTCTACCTCACCATATTACCTATACGCAAAATTATGCTTGATAATAGTTCCTGGGCATAGTATGCCCATCTTGAATCAGTCTACCACACCTTACGATATTTTTCAATATTCAGTTGAATACATCAATATTTTGTATTTATCATTTGAGCGGCACTTTTACTGATTTTTTCTCTTTCGTTATACCGAATTCTCTATTATACCGAAACCATTTTAAACCTCTGATTTT
>JAUNAE010000178.1 GCA_030527765.1 Eubacteriales bacterium | reverse complement strand
CCCGACCTGTCGTAGAAATTGCCCAATCCCTGTCTTCCATGGAAATCAGGAAAAGAATTCCGTCATAAGATGCCCCGTATCCGTATCCATTTTCATCAAAATAGTCGTCTGCGTAAGCCTCCGCTGTCTTTCCATACAAAGAATCTGTCGTTACAAGAACGACGTCCATCTGATATTCCTCGCTGATTTCCTCCATCCGGGATTCCAGTTCTGCTTCCACTTCCGCAGAAATCAGATTTCCGTCATCAACCACATGAGGACTTTTTGCCCAGACTTCCACCACCGCTGTGCACAGATAAATGCCAATGATTCCAAGGGACAAAAGAAGAGCGAGAATTTTTTTATTTCTATTCATCTTTTTCCCTCCTTAATGAACCAGAAAGATTACCAGAAGGGCAATCAGCATCGTAATCACCGTAGTCGCAGAGAAATACATCATTCTCTTCTTCGGATCTGCCGGCAGATCCCCAACCATCTTGCCGGTCTGACCATTCATGGCAAAGATAAAATTCTTGCCGTTCCAGGTACTGGACAGAAGCCATACCGGAAGAAGTGCATACTGATATCTGGCATTGACATACTGCAGTCTCTCATCCGTCATCTGCACGGAATCCAGATTGTACACCTGATTTCTGAACTGATTTCTCGTACTTGTCCGGATACGTTCATTCGCTCTGGAAACACTCTCCTGGGCACTGACATCGTATTTGTCCGCAAGATAACCGGCAAGATATGCTGTATTGAAGCTTACCGCCTTGCTGAAGTCAAAAGGCTCTATGGACTCCATCAGGTCATCCGGCATCTTTTTTGACCCATCGATCGGAATATTTGCATACTCCGTGGATCCCTCCAGAAATACCGAATAGTAGCTTGTTTTTGTATAAATATAATTTCCGCTTGTCCATACCGCTTTCTTTGTTCCGCGAAAACGATAGGTGCCATGAACACCGCTGTCGAACATCCAGAACGGAACGTAAACGCCTTTGATTTCGTCGATGTGATTCTCATCTTTGAAACTTTTCGGAAGGAGACGTTTTCCCTTCAGATGTTCCCGGTAGGCTTTTTTTGCCCCTTCTTTGTCGATCTGGAACGGTATGACATAATTCGGTCTCAAATCTCCGGAAACCCTTTCCATAAGCATGACCGGATTTCCGCAGTATGGGCAGCTGGTCGCCACAGTATTGTTGTCGGTGGTCAGTTCACCACCACAGGATTCGCAGTAAAAGGTGCGAAGCTGGTCTGCTTCCCCCTGCTGCCATTCCATACTGGTGTCCTGCTGCCAGTTAATGTCCTCCTGACCCAGATTACCGAAAAAGTTCTCCAGATCCTCCCCATCGATATCAATGGTATTCTTGCAGTACTCACAGAGAAGCTGCTGTGCCGCACTGTCAAAGTGCATAGGACCACCGCAGGAAGGACACTTGTATTGTTTCATATCTGAGGACATATTCACTCCTTTATCATCAAGAATTAATAAGCGTCATTCTCGTTGAAAGGATCTCCGCACTCCGGGCAGAATCTTGGTGGATTGGAAGGATCCTGCGGTTCCCATCCACACTTGTCACAACGGAATTTTCTTGCTGCAGGTTTTGGCTGTCCACATTCCGGGCAGAATTTTCCGGTGTTAACAGCTCCACAGCTGCATGTCCATCCGGCCTGAGAAGCTGCCTGCATCTGCTGTGGCTGCTGCGGCTGTGCATATCCCTGCTGCGGCTGCTGGTATACCTGCTGTGGCTGCTGCCCCATCTGATAGAGCTGCTGGTAATTCATTCCGCCTGCCTGAGAAGCCATTCCCATTCCCATGAATCCGGCCATTGCACCGTTCGTGTTGGAAGCTGCTGCTCTCATGGCATCTGCCTGTGCACCTGCAAGAGTTGCCGCTGCCATAGTCGGGTCTCTGAGAATTGCGCTCTTCTGTGCGTTCTTAATCAGTTCTGCATCATCGTTTGGAAGATTTACAGAATTGATGGCAATCGATACCACTTTGAGTCCGCGGAGCTCTCCCCATTTTCTTGTGAGGGCCTCATTCATTGCGTCGCAGAGTTCTGTTACATGAGATGGAAGTGCACTTGGGCGAACTTCCATGTCGGAAATGCGTCCGAATGCAGGCTGCAGTGCACTGACGAACTCAGGTCTCAGCTGGCCGTCCAGCATATCTCTTGTAAACTCACTCTCAACATTGCCGCAGACATTTGCATAGAATAACAGCGGGTCTGCGATTCGATAAGAATAAACACCATTGCAGCGTACGGAAACATCAATGTCCAGTCCGATATTTCTGTCTACGACACGGAACGGAATCGGATTCGCTGTTCCGAACTTGTTATCCATAATTTCCTTCGTGTTGAAGTAATAAACTCTCTGATCGGTTCCTGTTCCGCCGCCATAAGTAAATCTCTTGCCGATTGTGCGGAATGTCTGCATAATGCCATCACCCAGACCGCCGTCGAAAACGCTCGGCTCGCTGGAAGTATCGTAAGTAAATTTACCCGGCTCTGCACAAACCTCTACGATTTTTCCCTGTTCCACAATAATCATACACTGTCCGTCTGCAACAACGATTCCGGAACCATTGGTAATAACATTGTCGTTTCCTCTGTTTGCAGAATTTTTGCCGGCCTGTTTTCTTCCTTTAACTACCAGCACGTTACTTGGCATAGCATCACAATAGAAGTACTCCTTCCACATATCTGCCAGAGTTCCACTTACTGCATTCAAACCTGCTCTGATTAATCCCATAAATCATTCTCCTTTTCTTTTCACTTCTATTATGTTGATTGTTTCCTGTACCTATTTTCCAAGGATCGACAAAATATACTTTGTCACGTTCTCTTTGTGTTTGCTCGTTCCCAGAACCCCCACATAAATCGAATCTCCCATTCCGAATTTTTCGGAAAGTCCTGTTTCTGACAGGTCCAGACAATTGCCGGATACATAGTCTGCTACGGCGTCATAATCTTCCCCAAAAACTTCTTCGAGGCTGTCAAAATATCCCGTCTCATCCAGCTTCTCTGCAAAACTTTTTGGCATCAGAACGACATCGAGAGTTCCTGCAGCCGCATGGGACACGAAAGTCATCTGGGAATAGTACTCCAATTCTCCTGTCTCGTTATTTCCCGAAAAATTGGAATATACTGCAACTTCCTCGTATTTTCCTCCGGTTCCGACCATCTCCAGAATCTCCGCCTCCAGACTTTCGGTATCTTCCACCATACTGTTCACAGCTGCAATGGAAAGAATTTCCTGGATCTTGGAGTGCTCGTACCAGCGATATCCGCCGATTGCGAGAACGATGATGCCTATGACCAGGGCAATCACCCACTTGTCATACATCCAGAAGTATTCGAGTTTTTTTAAAGGACTCATATCTTTGATACCCGCCTTTAATTCCGCCTCCTGGACTTCTTTTTTCTCGTGTTTTTTCATGTTGTATTCACCTCTGCGTAGCCTCATTTTACTATACAAATGGTTTTATCGCAACAAATTTTCTATGCAACTCCTTCAACTGGCTTCTCAGTTTCTATCCCAGCAAGGATTCTTTTCCTCTCCCCTTGCACATTCCCGGCAATACCGTTATAATCTCAACGGACAGATCAAGCGGATATTCGCAATTCGCTGCTTGCTCATAACCGAATAACATTGCACAAATTCGAATCTGGTCAAAAGCATTTCCTCTTGACTTAATACGAACTTCTTTGTGCTTCACACTCTTTTATAAAGGATAAATCATTTATGAATAATACATCAGGCTTGTATGATATTCACTGCCATTTCGTCCCGGGCGTCGATGACGGTTCCGACAGTATTGAAGAATCTCTCTGGCTTCTGGAACAGGAGTATAATGACGGGGTCAGAACCATCCTTGTGACTCCCCATTTTCGATATGAAATGTTTGAACCACCCATGGATCTCGTGAAGAAACAGTTTCGGCTTTTAAAAGAAGCTTCTTCCCAAAAATTCGGTTCTTCCCTGCGTCTGTACCTGGGATGTGAACTCCATATCAGTCAGGACATGACGGATCAGCTTGACGAGGGAAATCGTCTCACCCTTGCGAATTCCGACTATGTTCTGACTGAATTTTCCACATACGACAGTAAAAACACCATTCGAGAACATGTTCAAAAGCTGACCAACCGGGGATATTTTCCAATTATAGCCCATATTGAGCGTTATGAATCTGTTTTTGGAGATTATGAATTCATGAAGCAGCTTCGATCTCTCGGAGCCAAAATCCAGATCAATGCAGATTCTGTCTGCGGGGTGGATGGTTTCTCCATGAAACGTTATACAAAGAAGCTCATGAAAAACAATCTTGTTGATTACATTGCTTCCGACGGACACGACAGAAATCACCGTGCTCCCCATCTCGGAAAAGCCTATCAGACAACTCTCAAATGGATGGGGGAAGATTATGCAAACGAGCTTTTCATCACGAATCCCCGAAAGATTATAGACTTCTGGAAAAAGTCGTAAGCAAGAGAATGTTTATCAGTCATTCTCTTTCCATGAATTACAGCAAAAAAAGAGAACAGACGGTTTCTGTACCCCAAAGTCGGTACGAACCACCTGTTCTCTTTATTATTTATGTAGTATTCAGCAAAATCTAACGTGAAAATTCATTTAGCTTAAGCTGACATCTTCCTGACCAAATTCGATAATTAAAACTCAATTTCCTGCAAATATCTCATCAGAGCATCTTTCCAGTCCGGAAGAAGTTCAAATCCCTGTGAACTCAGTTTGCTCTTATCCAGGCGGCTGTTGAATGGGCGGGCAGCCTTGGAAATTCCATACTCTGCAGTGGTAACCGGAGCAACTGTCAGACGCTCTCCGTACTCTGTATGTCCCATAGCCTCTGCCTGGCGGAAAATCTCCACTGCAAAATCATACCAGCTGATGTATCCGCCTTCGTTAGTTGCATGATAATATCCATAGCGTTCTGTCTCTGCCATATCCACAAGAAGACGGGACAGATCCAGTGTGTAAGTCGGAGTTCCGATCTGATCGTTTACAACAGTCAGACGATCATGGTTCTTGCCAACTTTCAGCATTGTCTTGATAAAGTTGTTTCCATTCTTTCCGAATACCCATGCGATTCTTACGATGAAGTATTTCTCCAGAAGTTCTGAAACAGCCAGTTCTCCCAGAAGTTTTGTATTTCCATACACGTTCAATGGTTTGTAATCCTTGCAGTCCGGATCCCACGGGGTCGTTCCCTGACCGTCAAACACATAATCTGTACTGAGATAGATCATTTTGCAGTCCAGTTCTTTGCAGACCTTTGCAATGTTTCTCGTACCATCCACATTGATCTTGTGAACTTTTTCCTGCTTATCTTCATCCTCTGCAAGATCAACCGCTGTCCATGCAGCACAGTGAACGACGACATCCGGTTTCACTTCGGTAAGTACCCGGCGAACAGCCTCTCCGTCTGTAATGTCCATGGACGCATAAGGCATACGGGTAACCGGAGACTCATCTGCAATTCCACTGTACTCCGGTGCAAGATCGGATCCGACTCCTTCGTATCCACGGGAAGCCAGTTCATTCATAACATCATGACCCAGCTGACCTGCAACACCTGTTACAAAAAATTTCATGAGGCGACCTCCTTATCGGTTTCCGTACATTTTCTCATAGTAGTTCTGATACTCACCGGAAATGATAGTCTCCCACCACTCACGATTGTCCAGATACCACTGGATGGTCTTCTTAATGCCATCTGCGAATTTTGTCTCCGGCAGCCATCCCAGTTCGTTGTGAATCTTTGTCGGGTCGATTGCGTAACGCATATCATGGCCTTTTCGATCTGCTACGTAGGTAATCAGACTCTCCGGTTTATTCAGTTCTTTGCAGATAATTTTTACAATATCGATGTTGGTCATCTCATTGTGACCGCCGACATTATAAACTTCTCCCACTCTTCCTTTGTGGATGATCAGGTCGATGGCACGGCAGTGATCCTCTACATAGAGCCAGTCACGAACGTTCTCACCTTTGCCGTATACCGGAAGCGGCTTGTCATTCAGTGCATTGGCAATCATAAGCGGAATAAGTTTTTCCGGGAAATGATATGGTCCATAGTTGTTGGAGCATCGGCTGATGCTCACCGGCAGGCCATAGGTTCTGTGATATGCCAGAACAAGAAGGTCTGCGGATGCTTTGGAAGAACTGTACGGACTGCTTGTGTGAATCGGTGTCTCTTCTGTGAAGAAAAGGTCCGGGCGATCCAGCGGAAGGTCTCCGTAAACCTCATCGGTAGATACCTGATGATAACGGGTAATTCCATATTTGCGGCAGGCATCCATAAGAACGGCTGTACCGATGATGTTGGTGTTCAGGAATACTTCCGGGTTCTCGATGGAACGGTCTACATGGCTCTCTGCTGCAAAGTTTACAACGATGTCCGGATGCTCTTCTTCGAACAGACGGTATACTGCCTCCCGGTCTGTAATGTCTTCTTTTACAAAACGGAAATTCGGATTATCCATTACCGGTGCAAGGGTGCTCAGGTTTCCTGCATAAGTCAGGCAGTCCAGACACACAATGCGATAATCCGGATAAGTTTCTAACATATGAAATACAAAGTTGCTTCCGATAAATCCGGCTCCGCCGGTCACAATAATTGTCATTTCTTTTTCTCCTTTGTTTTGTTTTAGTGAAGAACGTCCATGTACTTGCCGTCCAGAACGTCTTTTAAGTACTGTCCGTACTGATTCTTCTTCAATACTTCGTAAACTTTCAGCATATCCTCTTTTGTAATCCATCCGTTGAGATATGCGATCTCCTCCAGGCAGGCAATCTTGCGATGCTGGTGACTCTCTACGGTTTTTACAAAATTGGTAGCCTCAACAAGGCTCTCATGAGTACCGGTGTCAAGCCATGTGAATCCCTGTCCCAGAAGTTCCACATTCAGTTCGCTGTTCTCCAGATAAATGCGGTTCAGATCTGTGATCTCCAGTTCTCCTCTTGCACTCGGTTTCAGGTTCTTTGCATACTCTACAACACGGTTGTCATAGAAATAAAGACCGGTTACACAGTAGTTGCTCTTCGGTTTCTCCGGTTTCTCCTCGATGGAAATTGCCTTTCCGTTCTCATCGAACTCAACGATTCCGAAACGCTCCGGATCATCCACATAGTAACCGAACACGGTTGCACCCTTGCCATTCTCTGCATTCTGAACCGCAGCTTTCAGGCGTTTCTTCAGACCATGTCCTGCAAAAATGTTGTCACCGAGAACCATGGCAACGGTATCATCTCCGATGAATTCTTCACCGATAATGAATGCCTGTGCCAGTCCGTCCGGACTTGGCTGTACTGCATAAGTCAGGTTCACACCAAACTGATGACCATCCTTCAGAAGTTCCTGGAAGCGTGGCGTATCCTGCGGTGTGGAAATAATCAGAATATCACGGATGCCTGCATTCATCAGTACAGACATTGGATAATAGATCATCGGTTTATCATAAATCGGGAGCAACTGCTTGGATGTCACCATGGTTAATGGGTAAAGGCGGGTACCTGAACCTCCTGCCAAAATAATTCCTTTCATATCAACTCTCCTGTTCTCTTCACAAAAACGATCGTGAAATTACGAAATTTGCGTGTCAAGCGGATATTCGCTTCTTGCATTTAAAGTGCACCCCATTGTCAAGACAATTTTTTTTGAAAATTAAGTTGGATTC
>JAUNAE010000177.1 GCA_030527765.1 Eubacteriales bacterium | reverse complement strand
AGAAAAGAGGTATGATAATACTGTTTTAAATATTTTTAATATTTTGAACACTATTTGTAATGCTACCGAAGAACGGCAGAAAGAAGCTAAGACTATAGCCGGAGAGGTAGACACTATGCTGGTCATTGGCGGCCGCCATAGTTCCAATACTCAAAAGCTGTTTGAAATATGTAAAAAGGAATGTGGAAATACTTACTATATACAAACACCTGTAGACTTGGACCCTGAAATGTTCCACTGCGGTAGATATGTAGGTATTACAGCAGGGGCTTCCACCCCAAAGAAAATTATTGAGGAGGTTCAAGAACATGTCAGAGTTAAGTTTTGAACAGATGCTGGAAGATTCCGTAAAAACAATCAGAAACGGAGAAATCGTACAGGGTACTGTTATCGATGTAAAGGAGGATGAGATCATCCTTAACATTGGTTACAAAGCTGATGGTATCATCACAAAGAGCGAGTACACCAACGATTCCAGCGTAGTGCTGACTGAGGCTGTTCATGCTGGTGACACCATGGAAGCTAAGGTTCTGAAGGTAAACGATGGTGAAGGTCAGGTAATTCTTACCTACAAGAGACTGGCTGCAGAGAAGGGCAACAAACGTCTGGAAGAGGCATTTGAGGCTCAGGAAGTTCTCAAAGCTGTTGTTACCCAGGTTCTGGATGGCGGTATCTGCGTGAACGTAGAGGAGACCAGAGTATTTATTCCGGCCAGCCTTGTTTCTGATACTTATGAGAAAGATCTTTCCAAGTATGCAGGTCAGGAGATTGAGTTCGTAATCACAGAGTTCAACCCAAGAAGACGTCGTATCATTGGTAACCGTAAGCAGCTTCTTCTTGCTGAGAAGGCAGAGAAACAGAAAGAGCTTATGGCTAAGATCAATGTTGGTGATACTGTAGAGGGTGTTGTTAAGAACGTTACAGATTTCGGTGCATTCATCGATCTGGGCGGCGCTGACGGACTGCTTCACATCTCCGAGATGTCCTGGGGCAGAGTAGAGAATCCTCGCAAAGTATTCAACGTTGGTGATACTGTAAAAGTTCTCATCAAAGATATCAACGGCGAGAAGATTGCTCTTTCCAAGAAATTCCCGGAGGAGAATCCATGGCTTGACGCTACAGAGAAATTTGCAGTTGGTAACGTAGTTACCGGTAAAGTTGCTCGTATGACTGACTTTGGTGCATTCGTTGAGCTTGCACCGGGCGTAGATGCTCTTCTTCATGTATCTCAGATTTCCAGAGAGCATGTTGCTAAGCCGGCTGACGTACTTTCCATCGGTCAGGAGATCGAGGCAAAAGTTGTTGATTTCAACGGCGAAGACAAGAAGATCAGCCTTAGCATGAAAGCTTTAGAAGCTCCGGCTCCAAAAGCTGAGGAAGAGGATGCTGAGTAATTCTTTGAATTATTAAAAATTAAAGTGAAGGTCCATCGGACCTTCACTTTTTTGTTTTTAGGACAAAACAACTTTGAGATGATTTATAAAGATACAAGAATAGGCAGGTTGTGATTGACGTACTGGTCCTGAATAGAAAAATCTCTGAGAAAGTCTTCTGTCAGAGGGATCCAGGTGTAACAGGTTTCCGGAGTGGCTTTTCTTCTGGATGAGCGGGACAAACCGGCGGAAAGAGATTTCGGCAAAGCGGTATCCTCCTCGGGAAGGTAATCATAATCTTTATAATTCCTGTAAAAGTTTCGGATTGCCCCGGAGGAAATCGGAATCTGAAGCTGTCCTTCGCATCCTCTCGCTGTAAAGGAGAAGAGAGGAGACGTCAGAGAGAAAGAACCGCAGATCTCCTGCTCATAAGTCACTCCGAAATGCAAAGATTCCCCTTCCATGAGGATCTCTGTGACCATGAAACAAGGGACAGAGAACTGAAGACAGGGAAGCAGATGCAGTATTTGAATCATTCCGAGAAGGTCTTCTTCATTATGCCCGAGTAGTGCTTCGGAATAGGCAGTTCTCGGAGTCAGAAGAGAGGCTTGATAGATCTGGATACATTTTCTTCCATCCGGATGTTTTCTGGAAGGTACGTTAAGGAAGGCTTCCAATGAGGTTTGCTTGAAATCTTTCAGAGCGAGGCCGTTTTTGTATGGATGAAGAAGCCGGTGGAGATCCAGAGAAGGGAGATTTTCAAAGGGAGAAGCTATTCCGTTGACACGATAACGCTCCTCCAGGAATGGCTGGTCAAAGCGATCGCCATAGTATTGTACCGTTAGTGAATGCTTCTTCAATTGTTCTCCGAATTGTTTTAATAATTCCGGTTCTTCTTCGGGTGTTTCCGCCAGAAGCTGAAGTCCTTCCCAATGACCCTGTTCTTCCCATACCATACCAACGAGATAAACCGGATCAGAGTTTCTCTGGGAACCGGTGGTTTCTATATCGTAGAATAAAGGAGAGGATAAGGAAGCATCCCGACAACATGCTTTCTGAATCAGATCGGAAAATTGGCTGAAAAGAGGAAGATCTATCGGGATCTTCAGAAAATGATGTATCATAGAACACTCCTTTCGTAACATTCACGACAATTGTAGCCCAAGAGCAGAAAATGGTCAATTAGCGAACCTTTGTTTGCTATTTCTCTTCGGTTGTGATATGATTGTTGGTACGAAAAAAAGAGATAAGGAAAAGAGGCGTTTTATGATTTCTTTTATCAGGGGTGAGGTCGCTGATTTTACAGAAACATCAGTGATAATAGAGAGTGCATCCGGAATCGGATTTGAAGTATATATGACAGGTCATGAGTTGTCCCAGCTTCGTGTGGGTCAGTCTCTGAAAGTGCATACGTATTTCCATGTGAAGGAAGACGGAATGCAGCTGTTTGGATTTTTTACGAAGGATGATCTTCAGGTGTTCAAGCTTCTTCTTGGTGTGAACGGAGTTGGTCCTAAGGGTGCTATTGGAATTCTGTCCGGTCTGTCTGCGGATGAACTTCGATTTGCAGTGTTGTCGGATGATGTGAAAGCAATTTGCAAGGCACCGGGAATCGGCAAAAAAACGGCTCAGAAACTGATTCTTGAGCTGAAAGACAAACTGTCTCTTGCAGATGCTTTTGAGAAGAAACTCGGGCATGTGGAGGAGCAGGGAATGCCGGCTCGTGATACAGGTGATGAAAGCAAAGAAGCGATTGAGGCATTAATTGCTCTTGGCTATAGTTCCTCAGATGCCCTCCGTGCTGTTCGGGGTGTGGTGGATGCAGAAGGCATGGATGTAGAGCAGATTCTTCGTGCCGCTCTGAGAAACTTGTGATCATCGGCGGAGACAAAAGATTAAAAGGAGCGTTATGGCAGATAAGAGAATAATTACGACAGATGTGATCGAAGAAGATCTGCATCTGGAAGGAAGTCTGAGACCGCAGAGTCTTGATGAATACATTGGTCAGGACAAAGTCAAGAGTATCCTCAAAGTTTATATAGAAGCGGCAAAGCAAAGAGGTGATTCCCTGGATCATGTATTGTTTTACGGCCCTCCGGGACTTGGAAAAACAACACTCTCTCAGATCATTGCCAATGAGATGGGAGTACATATGAAAATTACTTCCGGTCCTGCAATTGAGAAGACAGGAGATTTGGCTTCGATTCTTAACAATCTTCAGGAGGGAGATATTCTGTTTGTGGATGAGATTCACAGGCTGAACCGTCAGGTAGAGGAGATCCTCTATCCGGCAATGGAGGATTTTGCCATTGATATTATTATCGGAAAGGGTGCGACTGCAAGATCCATCCGACTGGATCTTCCGAGATTTACCCTTGTAGGAGCTACCACAAGGGCCGGCCTTCTGTCGGCACCTCTCAGAGATCGTTTTGGAGTCGTTCATCATCTGGAATTTTATAATCAGAGAGAACTGAAGACTATTGTCATGAGATCGGCGGAGGTGCTTGGGGTAGAGATCGATGAGAAGGGAGCTTTGGAGATTGCCAAGCGTTCCAGAGGAACCCCGCGTCTTGCCAACCGACTGCTGAAGCGTGTGCGTGATTTTGCCCAGGTCAAATATGACGGGGTAATTACCAGTCAGGTTGCCTGCTTTGCGCTGGATCTTCTGGAAGTGGATCAGTACGGTCTGGACAAAGTGGACCGCCGTATTCTTCAGACACTGATCCTGAACTTTCAGGGCGGTCCGGTGGGACTTGAGACGCTGGCTGCAGCCATCGGGGAGGATTCCGGTACTCTGGAGGATGTTTATGAACCGTATCTGCTGCAGAATGGATTCCTGAACAGAACGCCCCGGGGAAGAATGGCTTCTGCCCTGGCTTATCGTCATCTTGGCTATGAGATGGCATCGGATGAAAATAATCCAAAATAAACCTATACTTTTATGCATATTTCTAGTATAATAAGTCGGAACGACGGTATAATCGAATCAAGAAAGCCGCAAGGCAGATGTTTGATTATGAGCAGGTAATGATGCGGATGTGGGATAACATAATGAACCGGGATTCCTTTCGCATGCATGCAGATGAAATACAGAAATACGGCAGGAGGCATATAGAAATGGCAGTTAAAAATACCGCACAGGTGGTCATTGGTGGGAAAATCATCACCCTTGGAGGATATGAATCTATAGAGTATTTCCAGCAGGTTGCTTCCTATATGAATAATAAGATTGCAGAACTGAGTGAGATGCCGGGATACAGCCGTCAGGCGATGGAAATGAAGCACAATCTTCTGAGTCTGAATATTGCGGACGATTATTTCAAAGCAAAAAGACAGGTGGAGATTTTTGAACAGGATCTGGAGCAGAGAGACCAGGAAGTATATTCTCTGAAACATGAGCTGATTGCTGTTCGCATGGAACTCGAGGAGGCTAGAAAACAGGCGGAAGAGGCTCAGAAGCAGGCAGAAGTGTCAAAAGCGAATGAGACCGGTCTGGAAGAAAAGGTAAAAGAACTCGAAAAAGAGATTGATGAACTTATAAGCTGAGGTATGAGAAGGGGATTGCACTGGGTAATCCCCTTTTTTTCTCTTAATGATTTTAGAACAAAGGAGTAAAAAGTTGAGTATATATCAGGCAGAATTGTTGGCGCCTGCGGGATCCTATGAAGCTTTTGAGGCGGTTCTCGGTGCCGGGGCGGACGCTGTGTATGTGGGAGGCAATTCCTTTGGAGCCAGAGCATATGCCCGTAATTTTTCGGAAGAAGAACTGGTGAAGGCCATCAGGGTTTCCCATCTTCATAACCGCAAGCTATATATGACGGTCAATACCCTTGTCAAAAACCGTGAAATGGAAAGAGAACTCTATGAGTTTCTTGCGCCTTTTTATGAGGCGGGGCTGGATGCGGTTCTTGTACAGGATTTTGGAGTGCTTTCCTTCATTCAGGAGTATTTCCCGGAACTTCCGATTCATGCAAGTACCCAGATGGCGGTTACCGGACCGGAAGGAATGAAGTATCTGGAAAAGAAGGGACTGACAAGAGTTGTTGCCGCAAGAGAACTGACCTTGCCGGAGCTGCAGAATATGCATGCAAACAGTCCTCTTGAGATCGAGAGCTTTATTCATGGAGCACTTTGCTATTCTTATTCCGGAAGATGTCTTATGAGCAGTATTCTCGGGGGCAGATCCGGAAACCGCGGCAGATGTGCCCAGCCATGCAGACTTCCTTATCAGGCATCTCTGGAAGGTAATAAACCGAAAAACAAAAAAGGAAATTCTCCTTTGAGCCTGAAGGATATGAATACGATTATGCTTCTGCCGGAAATTCTTGAGGCGGGAGTTTATTCCCTCAAAATTGAAGGACGAATGAAACAGCCTTCTTATGGTGCGGGAGTTACGGCAATTTATCGAAAATATCTGGATCTTCTCCTGGAGAAGGGGGCAGATCATTACCGGGTTGATCCGGAAGATCACAGAACACTGCTGGATCTGTTCAGCAGAGGAGGATCCTGTTCCGGATATTACAAAACTTATCACGGAACGGATATGATGGCTTTCTCCAATGACAAAAAAATTGAGAAGTCCGAATACGTTCTTCAAAGTCCGAAGAGGGAGATTCGGGGAGAACTTTCTCTTCACACGGGAGAGCCGGCGTATCTTAAAGTGACGGCTGGAGATCAGGAAGCGGTTGTTTATGGAGAGGTTGTTCAGGAAGCTCTGAAACAACCCCTTTCAGAAGAGAGAATTGAGAAGCAGATGCAGAAGATGGGAGAAACTCCCTTTGTCTGGAAAGAACTGTCTCTCGACTTGTCCGGAAATCTCTTTATGCCGGTGAAACAGATCAATGAACTGCGAAGAAATGCCCTTGGAGAACTGGAAGAGAAGCTTTCGGCCGCTTATAGGAGAACACTTCCGGAGACACCGGAGATTTCCCTGGATGCAAAAAACATCTCCGTCCTCCCGAAACTGTTTGCTTCCTGTGAGACAAAAGAGCAGGCAGAGATCCTCTGGATGGAAGAAACGCTGGATGGATTGTATGTGCCTCTGGATCTTGCAGAACAGATGCTTCAAAAAGAGAAGAATGAGAAAAAACTGTTTCTTGTGATGCCGGAGATTACCCGGTTCGGAGTTCCGGGAGATGTTCTTCAGAAGATTTTAGCGTGGAAGAACAGAGGTCTGGATGGTATTCTCGTGAGAGATCTGGAGACGTTTGCAGCTCTGAAAGAAGCAGGTCTTTCGTCTATTTGTGTCATGGATGCATCCATGTATACATGGAACAACCGGGGGGTAGATTACTGGGAACAGGAGAATGTTCTTAGAACAACAGCACCTCTGGAACTGAATGGCAGGGAACTTCAGCATCGAAAAAACAAAAATTCTGAAATGGTCGTATATGGATATCTTCCTCTGATGGTTTCTGTGCAGTGTGTGAGGGATAACCTCTATGGATGCAATCATAAGAGAGACTGTCTGACACTCAAAGACCGGAAGGGAACGGATTTCTCCGTACAATGCGTCTGTGATCCCTGGAAAGGCAGTACTACAGAACGGCATCCATCCTGTTATAATATCATTTATAACAGTCTGCCGCTGAGTCTTCTTGCGGAGGCAAAACAGGTTCTTTCGCTTGGAATGTCGGGACTTCGTTTGAACTTCACATGGGAGACTGCCGGAGAGACGAGGGAGATCTTCCGCGCGTTTTCAGATGTCTATCAGTTTGGAGAACATCGGGAGTTATCCGGAACATTTACAAAAGGGCACTTTAAAAGGGGGGCCGAATAAACAAATATGATTAATATTATTGTGGAACTTTCCAAATATGTCATTCTGACTCTGATGCTGATTTATACGTTTTATTGTTTTTATCTTGTAAAACGTCAGGATGAGGAAGAACGAAATGAATCTCTGAGAAGACAGCTTCTGCTGATTTTTCTTATGAATCTGACAGGGTTTGCAGTTATTTTTCTGAAATCCCGGGATGAGATGACGCTTGTGTTCTTTGGAGAAATGATAGGATATTTTGCATTGATACAGATTCTGTATCGGATTTTTTACAAGAAAGCATCCTTTCTTCTCTTGAACAACATGTGCATGCTGCTGAGTGTTGGATTTCTGGTGCTGTGCCGTCTGGATATGGCATCTGCCCAGAAACAGCTCTTAATTGCTGCGGCAGGCAGTGTGATTGCCCTCGTCATTCCGGTTATGATCCGGAAGATGAAATTCCTTCGGAAACTGACCTGGGTTTATGCGGGAATCGGTATTGTAATGCTTGGAGCAGTGTTTGTGCTTGCCAGTACAAGCTACGGTGCAAAACTGAGTCTTTTC
>JAUNAE010000176.1:4514-7723 GCA_030527765.1 Eubacteriales bacterium | reverse complement strand
AAGATCGAGAAAAATCGAGGATTGTCGAAAATGATGTGTATAACTTCTTCCACATTTCCCACAGGGCCTAAAACACTGAAAATGTCGAAAAAGCGGGGGTATGAAAAACCAGTTCCGTGGAAAAATAAGGGGAAAAACAAGAGTTTTCCACAAGTTTTCCACAAATTGTGGAAAATATTACGTAAACCTGTGTAGATTTCCACATAAGTGGAAAATGAAGGGAGTCAATTGAAGAAAAAGTTTAAAAAATTACATATATTTATAATTTATCTCAGTCGGGGAGAACCCCATCTTCTATAAGTGGTGGATAGTTGTAATGGAATATAAAGTCGCGTAGGAGGCAAAGTCATTTATACAGGGAAATCCCTTGAATTACTGCAATTTTTACTTGACGAACGATAGGATTATGCATATAATTGATACGATGTTCTACTATGATAATTGCATAGTTTATGTAAAGATAAAGGAGGTGTGTTACCTATGAAGATGACATTTCAGCCAAAGAAAAGATCCAGAGCAAAGGTTCACGGATTCAGAGCTCGTATGGCAACAAAGGGCGGACGTAAAGTTTTAGCTGCAAGAAGATTAAAAGGAAGAAAGCAGTTATCTGCATAAGAAGTTTCCAGAAGACCGCAAGTATTGTGGTCTTTTCTTCTATCCGTAATTATTTAATTAAGAAGGAGAATCGATGATCAGATCGGAGTCCTTAAAGAAAAACAGAGATTTTCAGAAGGTTTATCATAAGGGAACATCAAACGCAAATCGGTATCTGGTGATGTACGTGCTTCCAAACAACCAGAAGCACATGGAGAATCGTCTAGGAATATCAGTAAGCAAAAAAGTAGGGAATAGTGTGGTACGCCACAGAGTCACCAGGCTGATTAGAGAGAGTTATCGTTTGAATGAGAGCAAATTTAAAAGTGGTCTGGATATCGTTGTGATAGCCAGGCCTTCTTCTGATGGAAAAAGCTTTCAGGAAATTGAGAAGGCAGTGCTCCATCTTGCAAAGAAACATCATATTATAGAGGAAGAGATCCATGATAAAAAAGATCAATAATATGGCAAAAGTTTTTTGCATTAAAATGATACGGCTCTATCAGCAGTACATATCGCCGATGAAGAGAACAAAGTGTCCTTATATTCCGACTTGTTCTCAGTATGGTTTGGAAGCAATTCAAAAGTATGGTGCATGGAAGGGAGGCCTCCTCGCCGTATGGAGAATCCTCCGCTGTAATCCCTTTTCACATGGGGGTTATGATCCTGTGCCATAAGTAAGTAGCAAGCCAATGTGCTAATCTAGGAGGAAAATGAACTTGGAAATGTTATTAGCAACAAAGGCCTCAACACCGATTATTGGACAGGTAGCTGCATTGATGGGTATGATAATGGACGGTATTTACCGTTTGTTAAACCTTATAGGTGTCCATAATCTTGGCCTTTGCATCATTGTTTTCAGTATTATCATTTACTTACTGATGACTCCACTGCAGATTCAGCAGCAGAAGTTTTCAAAGTTAAGTGCGGTAATGCAGCCTGAACTCCAGAAAGTTCAGAAGAAGTATGCAGGAAAGAAAGATCAGGAATCCATTCAGAGAATGAATGAAGAACAGCAGGCCGTATATCAGAAATACGGCGTATCGCCGACAGGAAGCTGTGTTCAGCTGGGAATTCAGTTCCCGGTGCTGATGGCTTTGTGGCAGGTAATTTATCGTATTCCTGCATACGTTGGCAGTGTCAAAGCAATTTTTACCGATGTAGTAGCACAGATTACACAGGTAGATGGTTACACAGAGTTGATCCAGAATTTTATTTCAGATAACAAGATGAGCCGAGTTCGTCTTGTAGTGAATGAGGGAATTGCAACCTCTGATTCCGTGATCGATTTCCTGTATGCTCTCTCTCCTACACAGTGGAAAACCCTTGCTTCTATGAAGGAGTTTGCAGGTTCTGCAGATGCAATTAATGTAGCACAGGGAAAACTCTCCGGAATGCAGAGCTTTCTCGGGTTAAACATTGCAGAGCAGC
Source organism: Eubacteriales bacterium (assembly GCA_030527765.1). The sequence continues at coordinate 5,698 of JAUNAE010000176.1, read as the reverse complement.
CGCTGAACTACATCAAAGAGGTTGTAGCAGGCGGATCCATTGTTCTTGCAATTATTGCAGTTCTGATTCCGGTATGTGCATGGGCAACACAGATGCTGAATATTCGTCTGATGCCGCAGGCTGGTCAGAATACACAGGATCAGAACAGTGCGATGGCAGGTTCTATGAAGACCATGAACACAGTAATGCCGCTGATGTCTGCAGTATTCTGTTTCACATTCCCGGTTGGTCTTGGTATTTACTGGGTATCCAGTGCGCTTGTTCGAAGTGTGCAGCAGGTGTTGATTAACAGACATCTGGATAAGATTGACATGGATGAGTTGATCAATGCCAATATGAAAAAGATGGAAAAGAAGCGTACCAAAGAAGGTCTTCCGCCTCAGAAAATTACAACACAGGCTCATCAGAACGTAAAAAATATCAACACAAAGATTGACAAAGGCAACAGTCACACAGATGAGAACAGCAGAGATGCAAAAGTGAAGAACGCATACGACAATGCAAAGAATGCAGCTCCGGGAAGTATCACTGCAAAAGCCAATATGGTACGTGACTTTGAAGAGAGAAAAAAGAAGAAGTAATTGGAAATGGAGGGATATAGGATGGAGGAGTTTGTACAGTTTTCTGCGAAAACAAAAAGCGAAGCAATCACCAAAGCATGCATCGAACTGGGAACCAGCAGTGATCAGCTGGAAATTGAAGTTGTAAGCGAAGGAAGTTCCGGGTTCTTTGGAATTGGAAGCAAACCGGCCATCATCAAGGTTCGCAAAAAAGCAGAAGAATCAGATGATGATGAGATCAAAAAAATCATCGAAAATGTAAGTGCAGTATCTATTGCACAGGAGAACAAAAAAGCAGAGCCTAAGACCTCTCCGGCAAAAGAAAAAGCACAGGAACAGCCGAAAGAGAAGAAAGAAAAGCCTGCAAAAGAAAAGCAGCCGAAAGAAAAATCTGCAAAAGCAAAACCACAGCCAAAGGAAAAAGAGAAGAAGCAGGTCAAAGCTGCAAGCAAGCCTGTTGAAATTCTTACAGACGAAGCTGAGATCAAAGAGATTGAAGGAAGAGCAGTGACCTTCCTGAAAGAAGTATTCGAATCTATGGATCTCGGAGAAGTGGAAATCAAATCTGTTTACAATAGAGAAGAAGGATGTCTGGACGTTGATTTTGAAGGCGAGGACATGGGA
>JAUNAE010000176.1:0-4504 GCA_030527765.1 Eubacteriales bacterium | reverse complement strand
TCTCATTGGAAAAAGAGGACAGACACTGGATTCCCTTCAGTATCTGACAAGCCTTGTTGTAAACAAAGGCAAAGATCAGTACATCCGTGTGAAACTGGATACAGAAGATTATCGCAGACGTCGTAAAGAAACTCTTGAAAACCTTGCAAGAGGAATTGCTTACAAAGTCAAAAAGACAAGAAAACCTGTCATTCTCGAGCCAATGAATCCATATGAGAGAAGAATTATCCATTCTGCTCTTCAGGGAAACAAATTTGTAGAGACTGTAAGTGAAGGCGAAGAACCATATCGTCATATTGTTGTAAAACTGAAGAAATACTGATAGAATAGCAAAGAAAAGCTGTTGTTCCTGGTGAAAGCATGAATGACACGTATCGTAATGTACGTTTCATGTATCACCAGGAACTTTTTTTATATACCATTTATTGTAGTTGGAAAAGAAAGGGTGGAGTGAAGTATGAAGGATACCGTAGCGGCAATATCAACGGCCATGAGCGAATCCGGAATAGGAATTGTAAGAATCAGCGGCCCGGATGCTATGGAAATTATTTCCCGTATTTATCGATCAAAAAATGGAAAAAAGAACATTCAGGAAGTGAATTCACATACGATTCACTATGGTTTTATTATAGATGAAGAAGATCTTGTAGATGAAGTACTTGTTATGATTATGAAAGGTCCTCACACATATACAGGAGAAGATACCGTGGAAATTGACTGTCATGGAGGCGTTTTTTCTATGAGACGCGTGCTGGAGACTGTTCTGAAGAACGGAGCCAGAATTGCAGAACCAGGAGAATTCACCAAAAGGGCATTCCTGAATGGCAGAATTGATCTCTCTCAGGCTGAGGCTGTTATGGACGTGATTCAGGCGAAGAACGAGTATGCCCTGAAAAGTTCTATGGAACAGCTCAGAGGAAGCGTTCAGAAGGCAATTAGAGGGGTTAGAAGCCGGCTTATTTATCATATTGCATATATCGAATCTGCATTGGATGATCCGGAGCATATCAGTCTGGAAGGATATCCGGAGCAGCTGATGGAAGTGACAGAAGAGAATCTTGGGGAAATCAGAAAACTTCTTCAGAGTGCATCAGACGGAAAAATCATTCGAGAAGGAATCAAGACCGTTATCGTCGGTAAGCCGAACGCGGGAAAATCCTCTCTGCTGAATATGCTTCTCGGAGAAAAAAGAGCCATTGTAACAGATATTGCCGGAACAACGAGAGATATTCTGGAAGAGTATCTGAATCTGAATGGAATTACCCTTCGCATGATTGATACTGCAGGAATCCGGGAAACCGAGGATGTGGTAGAACGGATCGGTGTGAGCCGTGCAAGAGAGATGGCAGAAGATGCGGATCTGATCCTCTACGTGGCGGACTCCGCAGCAGCTCTCGATGAAAATGATGAGGAAATTATTGCAATGCTTGACAATCGGAAAGCAATTGTTTTATATAATAAATCAGATCTCGTGCCGGTGGTTGATCAGGAAGAACTTCGCAGACGTACCGGCAAAAAAGTCATCCCGATTTCGACAAAAGAAGAGACCGGAATGGATGTATTGGAGAAAGAAATTCGAGATATGTTCTTTGGCGGAGATCTGAAATTTAATGATGAAGTATACATTACCAATGCCAGACATAAAGAGGCGTTAAAAGAAGCAGAGCAGAGTCTTTTGATGGTAAAGAACAGCATTGAGATGGGAATGCCGGAAGATTTCTTTTCCATTGATCTGATGAACGCTTATGAAAGTCTCGGTCGAATTATCGGAGAATCGGTAGGAGAAGATCTGGTAAACGAGATTTTCAGTAAATTCTGTATGGGAAAATAGAAAGGCAGGAATAAATGAAGCTACTGGAAGAAACCTATGATGTGGTAGTTGTCGGAGCGGGACATGCCGGATGTGAGGCCGCACTTGCAGCGGCACGTCTGGGAATGAATACTGTGATGTTTACCGTAAGTGTAGACAGCATCGCATTGATGCCGTGCAACCCGAATATCGGAGGAAGCTCTAAGGGACATCTTGTAAGAGAACTGGATGCTCTCGGCGGAGAAATGGGAAAAAATATCGACAAAACTTTTATTCAGTCGAAGATGCTGAACCAATCCAAGGGACCGGCAGTACATTCACTTCGTGCACAGGCGGATAAACAGGCATACAGCAATGCAATGAAAAAAACATTGCAGGATACGGAGAATCTTACCATTCGTCAGGGAGAAGTTGTAGAACTTCTCACAGAGGATGGAGTAATCTCCGGTGTAAAGACATTCTCCGGAGCAATTTACCATTGCAAGGCAGTGGTTCTTTGCACAGGTACCTATTTGAAAGCAAGATGTATCTATGGAGAAATCAGCAACTATACAGGTCCGAACGGACTTCAGGCAGCAAATTATCTGACGGATTCCCTGGTAAATCTGGGTGTGGAAATGTTCCGTTTCAAAACAGGAACACCGGCGCGAATTGCGGGAAATACCATTGATTACAGCAAGATGGAAGAGCAGTTCGGAGATAAGCGAGTCGTTCCGTTTTCTTTCTCGACAGATCCGGAGAGTGTACAGATTGAGCAGCAGTCCTGCTGGCTGACATACACCAACGAAAAAACCCATGAAATTATTCGAAACAATCTGGATCGTTCTCCGCTGTACTCCGGAGCGATTCATGGAACCGGACCGAGATACTGCCCATCTATTGAAGATAAAGTCGTAAGATTTGCGGACAAAAACAGACATCAGGTGTTCATCGAGCCGGAAGGAAATTACACAAACGAAATGTACATCGGCGGAATGTCCAGTTCCCTTCCGGAGGATGTTCAGTATGAAATGTATCGTTCAGTGCCTGGATTGGAAAATGCCAAAATTGTAAAGAATGCGTATGCAATTGAATATGACTGTATCAATCCAAGACAGCTGTATCCATCATTGGAATTCAAAAATATTCAGGGTCTGTTCAGTGCAGGGCAGTTTAACGGAAGCTCAGGATATGAAGAGGCAGCAGCCCAGGGATTGATCGCAGGTATCAATGCGGCACAGAAAATCAAAGGAGAGGAACCGCTCATTCTGGATCGTTCAGAGGCATATATTGGAGTTCTGATTGATGATCTTGTTACTAAGGAAAATCATGAGCCTTACCGAATGATGACAAGTCGTGCAGAATACAGACTTCTTCTGAGACAGGACAACGCAGACTTAAGACTTCGTAAGAAAGGATATTCGGTTGGTTTGATTGATGAGGAAACTTATCAGAAGGTTCTTCTGAAAGAACAGCAGATCCAAGAGGAGATTCATCGAGTAGAGCATAAGAATATCGGAGCGTCCAAAGAAGTGCAGGAACTTCTGGAGAAATATGATAGCACACCGTTGAAATCAGGAACAACCCTCGCAGAGCTGATTCGTCGTCCGGAGCTTTCCTACGATGCAATTGCCGATCTGGATCCGGAACGACCGGAATTATCCTGGGATGTACAGGAACAGGTGAATATTAATATTAAATATGATGGATATATTCGAAGACAGATGAAACAGGTAGAACAGTTTAAAAAACTGGAAGCGAAGAAAATTCCGGAAGATTTGAAGTATGATGAAGTGCCAAGTCTTCGAATCGAAGCAAAACAGAAATTAAATCTTTATCGACCGATTTCTATCGGTCAGGCTTCCCGAATTTCCGGTGTGTCCCCGGCAGATATCTCAGTTCTTCTGGTATATCTGGAACAATATGGAAGAAGGAGAAACCATGGAGAATAAATCAGGCTATGATATGAGTGCACTGATTCAGGGATGTGAAGAGTTGCATATTTCCCTCACAGATGTTCAGCTGAATCAGTTTGAAAAGTTCTATGAATTTCTTGTGGAACGAAACAAGGTCATGAATCTGACCGGAATTACAGAGTTTCAGGAAGTTTTGACAAAGCATTTTCTGGACAGCCTTGCCTGTGCCAGAGTGGAAGATATGACAAAGGTAAAAAAAGTCATGGATATAGGCACAGGAGCCGGTTTCCCGGGAATACCGTTAAAGATTGCTTTCCCGGAGATTGAGTTCTGCTTGCTGGATTCCCTGCAGAAGAGAGTAAAATTCCTTCAGGAAGTCTTCGAATTGCTTCAGTTGCAAAATATTACAGCAATTCACGGAAGAGCAGAAGAATTTGCAGGAAAGAAAGAGTATCGTGAAAATTACGATCTCTGTGTTTCAAGAGCGGTATCCAATCTTTCTACTTTGTCAGAATACTGTCTTCCATATGTGAAGACCGGAGGAAGATTTATATCATATAAATCAGGAAAAGTACAGGAAGAAGCCGATCAGGCAAAACATGCAATTTACTTGCTTGGCGGAAAACTGGAGAAAATAGAATACTTCAGTCTGCCGGATACGGATATTGAAAGATCTTTGGTTGTGATTAACAAAGTGAAAAACACGCCGGGAAAATATCCAAGAAAAGCAGGAACTCCGTTAAAAGAACCGCTTAGTTAAAAAGAGCAACCGAATTAAAAGAATCACTGAGTTAAAAGA
>JAUNAE010000661.1 GCA_030527765.1 Eubacteriales bacterium | reverse complement strand
ACAGGGATCAACATGGTGCCGGGCCAGAAATCCTGGCTGGCAAACACATGATATACTTCAATGGACAGCAAATTGAATCCCACGCAAAGCACAGTGAACAATTCCAGAAAGTTCTTCGCCTGGTCATGGATGTGTTCACTCCGTCCCGCCTTGAAATCTTCAAAGAAGAATGGGACCCAGCTGTTGTTCAGTGCCATGAAAATGGTCAGCATGATACCGCCAAAATTGAAGGCAAGGCTATACTGGCCAACCATGGATTCATTCATCATATGCTGCAGCATGAGCCGGTCAAAGTGGCCCAGCAGCACATCAGAAAGGCTATGAAATACTACCGGCAGGGCCAAGGTGAGCGCCAGCTTCCAATAGTCACGGTTATAGAAGGTCTTGCCCTTTCCCAGAATATAGGCACAGATCACAACACCCATGGTTCCATAAGTCAGTGCCATACCCAGGATCCGGCCGTAGTAGTTGATTTCTTCCGGCATGACCAGAATCAGAATGATCGACAGGATCAGTGTTGCAAGAGTCACACCAACGGACAGCACCATATTGGTGCCAGCCTTAAATTCATAGGTAAATTTGCTGTTGAGGAAATTAAAACAGAAATTGCCAAAGGCATGAAACAGCAGCAGCAGGATCAATGCCTTGCTCAGTTGCAGCAACGAGGATATCTGCGGCAGAAAGAGCATCACAACAGCACTGCACAGCAGGAAAGACAGCAGTGACAAGCTCATTACCGAAGATCCATTGGTCTGCAAGGTAAAGGCAATGGCCACAACACCCATCCAGATGGTATAAATGGATAACACACCATAACCATTTGTTCCCAGCATACGGGAAAACAAAGGGGCTGTAAACAGAGAAATACCTCTCAATAGAATCGTACTCAGAATATTAAATAGCGCAATGCGGTTTTGTTTTCTCATGTAAATAACTCCATTGGCTTTGGTCAAGTTTTTCATCGAAAAATATGATAGACCCGCCGCATAAAAGGATACAGCTGCAAACCCAGCAGCAAATCAGTAAGCCTTTCCTTTTTTCCAAACAGAGGACTTTTCAAAACGAATCCGGTATGTCCACGCAGCTCCTTACAGCAGCGTTGATAAATGTCGCCATACTGTTCCCGGGCTGTTTTTCCAGCTACTTCAATAGACAGGGCAGAATATGCCAGCGCCCGGATACGCAGATACTGTGCCTGTTCTGCAATAGCAGGGTGGTGTTCCTGGATGTAGGGATAAATTATTTCCGTATGTTCCAGAAAATGAAATGTCTTATCCGATACAGCTGCTGTCGTAATGCTGCCATGTCGGTGATAGTAGTTATAAACCGGCTGTCCACACATTGCAACCCAGTCAGTACCAAGAATGATCCGGTACATGACCGGAACATCCTCCACAATTTTCCCTTCCGGAAACCTCCAGTGTTCCAAAAGAGAACGGTGGAACAATTTGTCACAGGCAGAGGAATCACAATGATCCCAGGTGAAGATTCTGCCCACCA
>JAUNAE010000660.1 GCA_030527765.1 Eubacteriales bacterium | reverse complement strand
AAAAGTTTTAATAAGAAAATCTGGGCAATTCTTGCAGTAATGATGATCATATCAACGTGTTTCACATCTTGTTCCACATCTTTTGTGAAAGAAGAACCATATCAAATTGAAATACCTGATTACGACGAAGAAGAGAAGAGTGCGAACGCTTTGTTCAACAAAACAGAGGATCCGTCGAATGGCTTATATTATTACAAACCATTTGAGTTTGAATCAGCATGTATGACGATTGATGTGCCTTCAACATGGACTGTAAGAGCATTTGGACCAACATGTATCCGAATCAGTTCACCATCTGATGATCCACTTCTGCCTGAAGTCGGGATTATCCTTAAATGTAAACTAGATAGGAGTACATATTCGGATGAAGACGAATCTGTGATTCCTGCATCAGAATATGGAAAGATATTTAAACAAGACATAGACTTGCTCAGATATAGCTCAGATAGTTCATATAGTATGTTTAGTGGGGATACTTTTGCATTTGGTATAAAGGATGCTGTTATAGAAAATACAGAAATTCCAGATTATTGCAATGTGGAAGATGCAGCAAGTATAGTGACTTCAGATATCAAAAAGCTTGACGGTGGAATCGATGAACTCCAGATTGATGATGGAAGAATGTTTCGTCTAGATGGTTTCTATAATTGGAATAATCATCCTACCCTTATAAGCATGATAGGATACGATGATAATCTTGAATTTTCAAAAAATATTCTCAAGTATATTATGTCAAGCTCCACTTATCTTCGACCAAATCTAGAACCTAAGACATACGAATATGGCATTTATACCAATAGCTATGATCCAGAACTCTTTTCTATGCTTCTTCCAGATGGATTCATATTGCCAAGCACATATACCAGGACAATCCAGGTTGATGATGAATCCGTAAAACCAATTGCTGGTGTTGGTATTTCACTAACAGATATCAATGATGTGTTAGATGATGAAGAAATGAAATTGAAAGATATTACCCCAGAATATATTAAAGATAATTATTCGGAAGATGCAGTTGCGAGATTAATGTCATATGGCTGGGAACGTTACGGGCATCTGAAAACTGATACCATCGAGGTAAGCGAACAGAAAAAGCTTGCGGATGAAAAGCTTTCATTTACATCAACACAGAATCTCATTACAGATTATCCATTATCATTCGACAGGCCAAGAGACATATATGGCTTTGAAAGTGAAACGATAATTGACTACTTCATAGTAGAACGTAATGAAAAAACATATATGCTGTCATTCATGTACCTGCCATACCAGAAGACAGCAGTAAAGTTAATGGAGAAAACTGCGATAGAAACCTTGAAGCTTTACCAGGAAGAGTAGCTTTATATGTAATTGTCAGGGAAGAGGGGCTTGCCCCTCTTTTCCTATATTATTGAGGAACTTCACAATTCTTCATAAACTATTTAGATTTGAAGGCGCAGTATCGTGTTATGATATTGTCTCGAGCACTATGTGCAAATTTATTAAATCAATAACCAGAAAAGGA
>JAUNAE010000659.1 GCA_030527765.1 Eubacteriales bacterium | reverse complement strand
CTGCTGCCGGTGCCGCTTCTCCTTCTGCAGCTGCATCTGCTGCCGGAGCATCCTCATTCTTTGTTACAAAATCTCCGGAAACATATCCGGTCTTTCCATCATACTCTACACGTACCCATCCGTTCTCACATACACCTGTACTGTTCAGCACGGTTCCGTTCGGAATTCCGATAATGTAGTCACCTTCGGTAGACGCATCCGGACGAAGATTAACATCGTCGATCGTTGTATAAGTACCGTTCACAACAGTGACATTGATTCCTGATGGAGTCTGCTCAATGACTGCTGCCGGTGTTGGTGTTGCCTCCGGTGTCGGAGTCGCTTCCGGAGTTGGTTCCGGAGTTGGAGTCGGAGTCTCAACTACAACGGTTACGACAGCGTCGGTACCTTCTGTAAATCCGCATCCCGGAACGGCGAGAACAGCTCCAAGAAGCAATGCACATAAAACTGATTTTTTCATGATCTATTTCCTCCTAACAAATCGCTTACTCATGATTCGATGACAAAGAAGAATCTCCTCTCATCCTGTGGGTAACCGAATCAAATTCTATACAAAATGTATCTCATATACTCCATAATATACATGATTTTGCCGTGTTATGCAAGTTTATTATTTCCGGGCCATAAGCCATGCCATCACATGAACCGGCTGAGCAAAGCTTCCTTCCTCTACGAGACTTTGTATCTCCTCTTCTGTGTATAGTTCCGGTTCCAGAAACTCTGTATCATCCAGATCCAGGTCGGCGGTTTTTCGGCAGTGATCCGCCTGAAAGACATAGGCATAATTGTCTGCAATGGTTGGATTGCTCGGTATCGCAAGAAGAAGTTTCCAGTCCGAGCTTACGTATCCGGTTTCTTCCTGAAGTTCTCTCTTAGCGGCTTCTAAGGCACTCTCTTTTGCGGTATTGCTTTCCGGACCTCCGTATTCTGTACCGCCCTCTCTTTCAATTCCCCCGGCAGAGAATTCCACGGTTACTTTGCCGATCCCGTGCCGAAACTGACGCACACAGAGATAACGTCCGTCGCAGTCTCTGGCGACGATCACCACATAATCTCTTCGGCTGTACTGGTAATAAGGTTCAAATTCTTCTCCGTTTGGAAAACGGTATCTAACCTTTCGAAAATCAATCCATTGATCTTTGACAAGATGTTCCACTGAGACCGGGGTCCATGTCAGGTTTTTATCTTTTTCGTTCATATCTACTCCTCTTTTATTATAAAGTTTCCTTATTTATTCGTGGACACAAGCTTTTATATGCCATACAAAAAAGAGTAATGAGAAAATGATTTGCAGGATCTCTTCTCACTACTCTTTGTTTAGAAGCTTATTTTGCTCCTGTCATAGAAGCTTTGGTATCTCCGCGGAAATCTTTGGAAATTCCCATTTTTTTGCGTTCTGCCTCGGAGTACATAAAGCCCGGAAGTCTTCTTCCCTCTTTGATCCACTGTCTGTATTCAGCAATGGCAGCAAAGATTGCATCTCCGGAACTGTTCAAAGCGGTCTCA
>JAUNAE010000175.1 GCA_030527765.1 Eubacteriales bacterium | reverse complement strand
AGTGAAAGACCATGGAGATAAAGGAATTCTTCTTGGAAGCCCGATCAATGATGGTGACCGTATCGTCATTATCGAGGATGTGACCACTGCCGGAACTTCTATTCAGGAGACTCTGCCGATCATTAAAGCACAGGGAGATGTTTCTCCGATCGGTCTTGTAGTATCCGTAGACCGTATGGAAAGAGGCCAGGGAGAGAAGAGCGCTCTTCAGGAAATTGAAGAGACTTATGGACTCAAAACAACAGCAATTGTTACTATGGCGGAAGTAGTTGAGCATCTTTACAATCGTGAGTACAAAGGACGTGTCATCATTGATGATACACTGAAAGCCGCAATTGATGCATACTACGAGCAGTACGGAGCATAAGAAGAAAAGAAGCAGGAGGATAATCATGGACGAAAAGAAATTCAAAGTGATTCAGAATGCAGGAATCTGGAGCCTTGTCCTTGGAATTGTAATTCTGGTTACGGGATTGACTGCAGGAGTGCTGACAATTATTAACGGAGCAAGACTTCTCAAAACAAAATCAGAAATGATTTTCTGAGAAAATGATTTTCCGGCGGACCGGATTCGTCCGCCGGAAGTGAAAAAATGTGGAAAGTTGAGAAAAACCTTTGAACAAAAAAACGAAACGACTGCTGCAGTCGGTAGGACTTGTGATCTTTACCCTGTATCTGGTCGTGCTTTTTTATCTATTATTTTTCTCAGAGCAATATGGTCGCACCATTGACGGAGAACGAATTCTGAGATATAACCTTCGCCCATTTGCGGAAATTCATCGCTTCCTGGCGTACAGGGAGATTGTTGGAATTCGGGTGATGATTGTAAATATATTTGGAAATATTGCAGCCTTTCTTCCTTTTGGGATGTTTCTTCCTTTCTTTTTCGGGAACCTGAGAAAAGGGTGGATTGTCACACTGTCCGGCTGCTGTTTCAGTTTGATTGTAGAATTGATTCAGTTAATTACAAGAGTAGGCTGCTTTGATGTGGATGATATTATTTTGAATACAACGGGAGCACTGGTCGGGTATGTGCTCTTTACCGTAGCAGATAAAATCAGGAGATCGTATTATGGCAAGAAGATTTAGATATTCTTTTACGAAAAAAAAAGAAGCCCCAAAGGGTAAGCTGTCTGTTGCGCTTGCCATTTCTTCTCTTGTGCTATTTGCGGCTTCTGTTGTACTGGCTTTTCGCCTTGAGGGAGAGAGGTTCGGATTCTTATATGGAAGTATCGGGCTTTTTGCGTCTCTTCTCTCGGCGTATGGATTCCTTATGGGCCTGTCCAGTTTCTCGGAAAGAAACTGTAAGCATAGAGCGAGTATGATTGGCTCCATTGCGAACGGTTTTATTCTGGTTGCCTGGATAGGACTTTTTTTGATGGGAATCAAGTAAGTCCTCTGCTTCAAATGCGGAGAGCATTCAGCAGTGGGTTGAGGAAATCTTAAATTAAGTTTATAAGGGGAGGTCTTACGGATCTGCCTATTGACACTGAGAAAGGATGTTTCATTTTGGATGAATGTTTAAAAGAACGCTATGACCTGGCAAGAGGAAGGCTTGGTGAAATAGCAGGAGAAGATACTGTTGCCAAACCATTTCGCGCATTTTTTGCCAAAACTGCGTCATTTATGATTCGTGCAATGGAAATTGCAGAGACTGACCAGAAGGGTTGTTCTCTGGAAGAATTAAAAGACATGAATCGAGAATTATATGAGGATATTTTACCGGAGAACTACGGGAAGTCTTACGGAAATCCCACATATGCCGGAGAAGTACTGGGGGAATACGGCCCGGAATTCTGCTTCCTTTACGGGGAGATTCGCGGAATCATTGTGTATGCATTTGAAAAGAGATTGTGGGATGTCACTGTAATTATTGAACTGTTTCTGGAAGTATATGGGGCATTTAATCAGGAAGAAATTCCTTCTGTTAAAGAAATGAAGGGGATTCTGAAGTCCTATGTTGAGGATTACTGTCAGGATATGATGCGGGACAGAACGCGAGAGTGTCTGGATGCATCTTTGGATTTTGCGGCGAATATTATTTTGAAGGAAGATCTTTCCGATCTTCGTTACCTGTACCGATTCGGAGAGTACATTTCCGAAAACGAGTTCAGAACAGCGGAGTATCTGAATTCTCTTTCCGAGGATGAAGTGTATGCAATGGCAAAAACTTATACAGAGGGATACCGCATTGGTTTTGTCAATGCAAGAAAACCACTGTCCAAAAAGAAGACGGTAAATGTCCGTTATCAGCTTGGATTTGAACGTATGGTGAGAGCAGCGATCCTTCAATTTGAAGAAATGGGACTTGCCTCTGTGATTTACAGACATGCGGCACATGTCGTGAATCGCAGTGAGCGGGGAAGAATCGGATATACAGGTGCTGAGGCGAATCCACAGTATGATTACGATCATCGTCAGGATGCGGCACTGTTTCTGGATCAGGATTTTGTTCAGAAAAAACTTCGCGCAAGTCAGAATGCATATGAAGAGTACGCGGATCTTGCAGCGGTTCATGGAGGACCTGCGGTTATTGAAACCTTCGGAGAAGAGCCGTTCTCTCCTGTGATGAATGAACATGCCTTCTCTTACAATCAGAATCAGAAGCAGCTGAAGCAGGAACTGGACAATGAAATGAGCCAGATTACCAATCGTTACATTAAGGGAGATGAGAGAAGCTTTACGATTATCGCTTATCCGCTTCCGGCGATCGGGGAGCAGTATGAAGAGATTTTCCGGGAGACCATTCGCATCAACACGCTGGATTATAAGAAATATCAGAAGATACAGCAGACGATCATTGATACTTTGGATACTTGCGAGTGGGTTGAGGTAAAAGGCGGAGAGAAGAATGAAACAGATCTTCGCATTCACCTTCATACGCTGACGGATCCGGCTTCCCAGACAAATTTTGAAAACTGTGTTGCAGATGTAAATATTCCGGTTGGTGAGGTGTTTACTTCTCCGGTGCTGGATGGAACCGATGGAACTCTTCATGTTTCGGAAGTTTATCTGAATGGTCTGCAGTACAAAGATCTGAAACTGATTTTTAAAGGCGGCAAAGTTGTAGATTATACTTGTGGAAACTTTGATTCCGAGAAAGAGAACCGCAAATATGTGGAGGATAATATTCTGTTCCATCATGAGAATATTCCTATGGGAGAATTTGCAATCGGAACAAACACAACCGCTTATGTGGTTGGGGAGAAATACGGTATTGCCGAGAAACTTCCGATTCTGATTGCCGAAAAAACCGGTCCGCATTTTGCAGTGGGTGATACCTGCTACAGTTGGGAAGAGGATAATCCGGTCTTTAATCCGGACGGAAAAGAGATTATTGCCAGAGATAATGAAGTCAGTATTCTGAGAAAAGAAGATCTGAATCGTGCATACCTGGGATGTCATACGGACGTTACCATTCCTTACAAAGAACTGGGAAGTATCCGGACTGTTCATGAAAACGGAGAAAAAACTTCTATTATAGAAGACGGCCGTTTTGTTCTTCCGGGAACCGAAGAATTGAATGTTCCTCTCGAAGAACTGGCTGATTGTTAAAGAAAATCCGGCAGCAGAATAGAAAGTGTTGTTGACAGCATAAGGGAATCTTAGTAAAATCAACGTTTAGAAAGACAAAGCAATGAATCAACATATGAAAATGTTAATTCGTGACACTCTGTGTCAAGGTCTAGGGAGGAGATAATTATGGCAAAAGTTGGAATTGTAATGGGCAGTGACTCAGATATGCCGGTTATGGCAAAGGCAGCTGCAATTCTTGACAAACTCGGAATTGATTATGAGATGAGAATTATTTCTGCTCACAGAGAGCCGGATACATTCTTCGAGTATGCAAGAACCGCTGAGGAGAAAGGATTCAAAGTCATTATTGCCGGAGCCGGAATGGCAGCACATCTTCCGGGAATGTGTGCAGCGATTTTCCCAATGCCGGTAATTGGTATTCCGATGCATACCACCTCTCTCGGTGGAAGAGATTCCCTTTACAGCATTGTACAGATGCCATCCGGAATTCCGGTTGCAACCGTTGCAATCAACGGTGGTGCAAATGCGGGACTTCTCGCAGCAAAGATTCTGGCAACTTCAGATCCGGAACTTCTTGCAAAACTGAAAGCTTACAGTGAAGAACTGAAGGTTCAGGTAGAGGCTAAGGATGCCAGACTTCAGGAAGTTGGTTATGAAAACTATAACAAATAATCAAAAGCCCTAAGGAGGATATTATGGATTACAAGAACGCAGGCGTAGATATTGAGGCTGGATACAAATCTGTAGAGCTTATGAAACAGCACATTGCAAAAACAATGAGACCGGAGGTTCTGGGTGGAATCGGCGGATTCTCAGGAGCATTTTCTTTATCTGCTCTGAAAGATATGGAAGAGCCGGTACTTCTTTCCGGAACAGACGGATGTGGAACAAAGGTGAAGCTGGCTATCGTGCTGGACAAACATGACACCATCGGAATTGATGCAGTTGCTATGTGTGTGAACGATATTGCCTGTGCAGGCGGCGAGCCTCTGTTTTTCCTGGATTACATTGCATGCGGCAAGAACTATCCGGAAAAAATTGCTGAGATCGTAAAAGGCGTTGCAGAAGGCTGCGTACAGTCTGAGGCAGCTCTGATTGGCGGAGAGACTGCAGAGCATCCTGGATTAATGCCTCTGGAAGATTATGACCTTGCAGGATTTTCTGTAGGTGTTGTTGATCGCAAGGATATGATTACAGGAGAAGAACTGGAAGCCGGAGATGTTCTTGTTGGTATGGCTTCTTCCGGAGTACACAGCAATGGTTTCTCTCTTGTACGTAAAGTGTTTGAAATTACAAAGGATTCCCTGAATAAATATTATCCGGAACTTGAGAATACACTTGGCGAAACTCTTCTGGCTCCTACAAGAATTTATGTAAAAGCACTGAAGAGCATTAAGAAAGCAGGCGTTCGTGTTCATGCATGCAGCCATATTACCGGAGGCGGTTTCTATGAGAACATTCCGCGTATGCTGAAGGAAGGTACTCATGCAGTTGTAGAGAAAGACAGCTACCCGGTACCGCCAATCTTCAAACTGATGGCTAAGACCGGAAACATCGAAGAGCAGATGATGTACAACACCTTTAACATGGGTCTTGGAATGATCGTTGCTGTGAAACCGGAAGATGTAGACAAAACTATGGAAGCAATCCGCGCTGCAGGCGAGACTCCATACGTAGTAGGACGTATTGAAGCAGGTGAAAAAGGAGTTACATTATGCTGAAAATAGGTGTACTTGTCTCCGGCGGAGGAACAAACCTTCAGGCAATTCTTGATGCAATTGACCAGGGGGAAATCCGAAATGCAGAAGTCTCTATTGTAATCAGTAATAATGCGGGGGCGTATGCTCTGGAGAGAGCACGTCAGCACGAGATTCCGGGCGTGTGCATTGCGCCAAAGGATTTTGAGAATCGTGAGGCTTTCCATAAGGCACTTCTTGCGAAACTGAAAGAAGAGCAGGTGGACCTTGTTGTTCTCGCCGGATATCTTGTTGCAATTCCTCCGATGATTGTAGAGGCATTTCCGAATCGTATTATCAATATTCATCCGTCATTGATTCCGTCTTTTTGCGGCGTTGGCTATTACGGTCTTCGTGTTCATGAAGCAGTTCTGGAACGTGGTGTCAAAGTGACGGGTGCTACCGTTCATTTTGTAGATGACGGAACGGATACGGGACCGATTATTCTGCAGAAAGCAGTAAAAGTTGAGCAGGGGGATACTCCATCTGTGCTCCAGAGAAGAGTTATGGAAAAGGCAGAATGGAAAATCTTACCACTGGCAATTGATTTGATTGCAAATAACCTGATTGAAGTAGTGGATGGCAAAGTGTTTACAAAGGAGTAATCGAAAATGAAAGTCTTGATTGTTGGAAGCGGCGGAAGAGAACATGCAATTGCATGGAGTGTGGCAAAAAGTCCTAAGGTAGACAAAATTTACTGTGCACCGGGAAATGCAGGAATTGCAGAATATGCAGAATGCGTTCCGATTACGGCGATGGAGTTTGATCGTCTTGCTGATTTTGCTGAGGAGCATCAGGTAGATCTGACCATTATCGGAATGGATGATCCGTTGGTTGGCGGAGTTGTTGATGTATTTGAGGCTCGTGGACTGAAAGTATTCGGACCGAGAAAAAATGCAGCAATCCTCGAGGGTTCTAAGGCATTCTCCAAAGACCTGATGAAGAAATACAACATTCCGACGGCGGGATATGAGAATTTTGACGATCCGGTGAAGGCTCTGGAATATCTGAGAACTGAGGCAAAATTCCCAATCGTCCTCAAGGCCGATGGACTTGCTCTTGGAAAAGGTGTTCTGATTTGTCAGGATCTTGCGGAAGCAGAAGCCGGTGTAAAAGAGATCATGGAAGATAAGAAATTCGGTGCTGCCGGAAATACCATGGTTATTGAAGAATTCATGACCGGACGTGAAGTATCCGTACTTTCTTTCGTAGATGGAAAGACTATTCGCCCGATGACTTCTGCACAGGATCATAAGAGAGCAAAGGATGGAGATCAGGGTCTGAATACCGGTGGTATGGGAACATTTTCTCCAAGCCCGTTCTATACAGAAGAAGTAGATGCTTTCTGTAAGAAATATATTTATCAGCCGACAGTTGATGCAATGGCTGCAGAGGGAAGAGAATTCAAGGGAATTATCTTCTTCGGACTGATGCTGACACCGGATGGACCGAAGGTACTGGAGTATAATGCACGTTTTGGCGATCCGGAGGCACAGGTTGTCCTTCCGAGAATGAAAACAGACATCATTGAAGTGATGGAAGCATGCGTGAACGGTACTCTTGACCAGGTAAATCTGGAGTTTGAGGACAATGCTGCAGTGTGTGTTGTACTTGCAAGCGACGGATATCCGGTAAGCTACGAGAAGGGTATTCCGATGTACGGATTTGAGAACTTCAAAGACAAAGAAGGACGTTTCTGTTTCCATGCGGGAACCAAATTCGACGGCGATCAGATCGTTACAAACGGAGGCCGTGTTGTGGGAATTACAGCAACAGGAAAAGATCTGAAAGAGGCACGAAGCAACGCTTATGCGGCAACAGAGTGGATTACATTCTCCAACAAATATATGCGTCACGATATCGGCAAGGCAATTGACGAGGCGTAATAGGGCGTAGGTCAGCTGTGAAGCAGGCTGTGCTTATGAACAGGCTGCAAAGAGCTTGTGAATATCCGTTTGACTATATTAAGAATGATGCAGGTGGAATGATCGAAAGATTGTTCCGCCTGTTTTTTTGCTGAATCAAGTAAGAAGCGAAGCGGATTGCGAATATCCGTTTGACCCGAATCAAGAATCCGATTGACCTGAATATCTTATCTGTGAACAGTGACAACAGTTACTAAATTTTTATTATTATCTGGGGGAACAATTGTGAAAAATGCAAAAGTATGTTAGAATAATTTCAATCTGCTATGTACGAGAAACGGATTCATAGTCAAAAGGCGGGAGACGGACGATGGTTTGCACTCCTGAATGGCTTGTTTATTATAAATGGATCGGTTCAACATAGCAAAACTGTAATGAGAAAGGGTTAAGATCATGAGTATAACAAAAGAAGAGGCAGTGAAAGCATTACATGAGAGTGAGTATTTGTTCGTGGCATATTCTCAGGCAACCAGACTGCCATATGTTGTAGAGGATGAAGAGACAGCAAATGATCAGGTATGGATTTTTTATACAGAAGATGGATTGAAAGCATTCGGACAGAA
>JAUNAE010000174.1 GCA_030527765.1 Eubacteriales bacterium | reverse complement strand
TCATAGACCGGCTGCATGTTCTTCTGCAGAATATTGTAGAATTCTTCTTTGCTATTTCCAGGTCTGTATAATTCCTGTCCGGCCCAAATAGAATGAAGATTATCTCGATAGCAGGCTTCGAAACGTCTGTGCAGTTCCTCTCTTTCGTGGATCAGAGTGTACATTCCATACTGGTTCTCTGCAAATACCAGAAAGAACGGATCCCACTTCGGAAGCTTATTGCTCTTGGATGAATTCAGAGAAGAATCCATCGGCATCAGGTTCCAGAGTTCATCGTTCATAACGAAAGACCATGGGATAAAATGATCCACATCATACTGTCTGGTTACGATAGGATTGCCGGTAAAGACATCTCTTACCTCCCGAACATCCAGGATACCCTCCCAGAGCTTGCGGACATTATTCAGCTTCCTCATCTTCTCATCCATCGGGGCCAGCTTATAGATCAGTCCCGGCACCTCCGGATTATTATTCTGCAACCACTTCACCTTCTCATACTGGATCCAGCCCAAGATATTCACTGTATTATCCTGGATCATACGCATCCAGTCAGAATTGAAATGGACTTCCTTCTTCAATTTGCTGCTGTCACCAAAGGTATATGGAAGGCAGATGATGGAACTATCAATTCGTCGGATATATTCTGTCAGCCTTCTGACACTTCCCCATGGAACTTCCTCACTGCTTCTGGTGAAGAAACCGGCCAGAGCTCGGCCCGGTACCATGTTGGTCAGCTGTTCCTTGAAGGGTTTTAATTCTGTATTATGCTCCCGGATCGCATTCTTGATCTCAACCTTGGACGCATTAGCCGGGAGATCGCTGAGTTCCGTCAGTTTCAGAACCGCACGCTCCAAGCCATCTCGCACGAGACCGTCAGCCTGCATACCACTGAGATGAATATGAAATTCCCGCACCGAATACCAGGCATTGCAGATCATCTCATCGATAATCGCATCAAAGGTTGTATCCTGAATTCCCTCAGAGATGAGATCCACGATTGCTTCCAGCCAATAAAACTTATAGCAGTAGGACGGATCCTTCATCATCTGAGAAAAGCCTTCGATATCCAGGGTGTTATTGTATCCTCCACCTATATTCAGCGAATATCCGATTTGCGGAGTATTAAATTCAGCCATTTCTCCTCACCCCTTCCAGGTCTGACATCACCGGTGATCCAGTAATCCTCAATCGTTAATTCCAGTAATTCAGCAATGAATTCCTTAAACGCAACTTCCGTAAAATCTGTAAAATAGCGTCCGTTTCGCTCTCCTTCAAAATCACTATACTTAAAAGACGTGTAAATCACACCCTTGTCTTTAAGCGCAAGGCACATCTTCTGAAGAACAGGAAGCAGCTCCACTTTTGGCAAATGAAGAATGGATGAACAAGCCCATATACCGTCATAAATATCGATATCTTCAAGTTCCTGGAACAGCATTTCTTTTACTTCAATACCCGTAAAGGCACTGGCCAATCTGCAGAGCTCTGCAGATCCATCTGTTGCTGTAACCTGATATCCTTTATCAAGAAAATACCTGGTATCACGACCAGAACCACAACCGAAATCAAGGATAGAAGCTCCCTCTTGTAAAAGGGAAAGGAATTTATCCTGAGCGAAGTGCATATCTACATTCTGAGTGTTCTCTATGAAGTTTTCAGCGTTTTGGTTGTAGTAATCAATCGTTTTCATATAGCCTACATCTCCTCAATTCAAAGATATTCTGCAAATAAGAGAGATTAGATTTCCTCTATCCCCAGGCTTTTCAGATACTGATAGGTGCCTTCATAGTATTCCGGCAATCGGGTACTATCCTCCCAGAATCCACTAAGAGTCTTATTGCCATTTCCTTCCGGTACACAGATAACCATTCCAGCTCTGGCCCGGGTAAGAAGCACTCGATATGCATTCAACATATACTGCATCTGCTCTCGCTTGCTATCGGTATACGCTTTCTGTTCAATCCACTTAGTCTGTCTGTTAAATCGATAGAAATGCCATTCGCCGTTTTCATATCGCATATCTGCGTCCCAAAGAAGGCATACATAATCCAGTTCAAGTCCTTGTACTTGAATCTCCGTTGCTGCATCCTCCAAATAATTCGAGGATCTAGTATCGGCTTTATCCTCCAGGAACCAGTGAACAGCATTCTCATCACCAGTCTGCAGGACATGAATTCCCAATGGCTTATATCTTGCAGATTCTTTTGTGATCAATATACCGGTTCGTTCCGTTCCTCTTACTTTTTCATGAAGCCATCTCTTGGCCTTTTCCATGTCTCTGGTTAATATAATTGGATAGTTGGACTTAATATCCGCATATATGGAAGCGGCACTCTTGTCCAAAGCCAACAGGGCATGCACGAATGCGGACAACTTTTCGGCTCGATATGATCGCAGAGATACCCCTAGATGCAGATCATCGGCAAAGGTAACATTCTTATTGTCCTGCAGAAGTTCATTAACCTTACCTTCTGCATACTCCGGTTCTGTCAGCTGTGGCGATATATATACCTTCCAATGTGTGAAGGTTTCATTTAAAGATTTAATCCATTCGGAAATACCGGCTTCACCGGTATTGATTTCCTGACCGCCGCCTACAAGACACACGATAGTCGCCCAGTCTTCTCTCTGATCCAAGGACCAGATAAGAAATGATGCCTCAGACACCGGGAAGTTAGGAACCTTCAGTTTGTTACCGTAAGTTCCACCTCGTTTAAGATAAGCGGCCAGTCTTTGGTGGGTCCATGACCTCTGCGCTTCATCGAAAATAGCAACATGTTCCACTTCACCATAGCCCGCATGCTGCAGCTTCACTGCCTTCTCTGGATCTATTTCAAGAACTCCGTTCTCTACTGGATTCTTTATCTTGGCAAGCATATTGTCACGATAGCGATGGATAATCTGAATGAATTTTCCAACCTCTCGGCGTGAATCAGTAAGCTTCTTCGCTTCTCCACGCTCCTTGCACTTGGCATAATTATCCTTTGCAAGCGCTTCGTTGAGTACTGCTACCAGTGGACCGTTACCGGACAAATAGACTGCTCCTTCATCCAGGTCAGGATTATCATTTCCTTGATAGGTCTGCTTTACCGCAACATCAAGGCCTACGAGTGTTTTTCCTGCACCAGGTACTCCTGTTACAAAGCAGATACTCTTCTCTCCGTTTTCCTTACTCTTCTTTATTACATCGAGGATATACGAAATTGTTCGATCTGTAGTGACTTCATCTGCCTCGTGTCTTGTAATATCCTCTACAGAATGGCTCTCGTACAATGTTCTTGCAGCCTCGATGATTGTTGGAGTGGGCGCATATGGACTGATAATCCAATTTTTATCCAATGGTGCTTCCCCTGGGAAGTGGTTCAGCACATCTATAATCAACTTGCCAATTCCCTTTTCTCCCGTTATCAGCGGATTTACAACTCGATCATCATAGACGGATTTCTGAATAAAGGATGAGGTTTTTCCATACTTGGTCGCAATGAGGATAGGTACAATCACACAATCCTGGCTGTACTTGTGAAAATTCTTAAGATCCAGTGCATAATCCAACACCTGATCCACATCGTTCTCTATGATTCTTGATTCTCCAACCTTAAACTCGAGACAAAATACCATTCCGTTTAACAGTAAAACCGTATCCAGTCTTTTGCCCAGACGAGGAATATCGTATTCAAATATAATATGTCCATCTGAATCTCCCCAGGGGATCAGAACCTTCTGTAAGATTTCAATTTCTTTGATCCATGCTTCTCTGGTAGTTGTCAGAGCATCGCCATGATATCTTTCGCATATTACTCCAAAAACGGAGTCTTTTTCCTTATCAAGAAAAGATTTGATGCTGCTTTCATACAGGCATCTTGGATTTTTGCTCATAACACCTCTCCTGTCATCCACTAAACTACATCTATTATCCAACTAAAGCATAATCTTATTGATCATACCTGCATTATTGCTGCCGGCCCGGTTATCACTTGGAGTTTTTCCGACAGTAACCATATAACGAGGATCACCTTTGTAAGTGATCTTGTAATGCTTTCCGTCATCAGTAATCTCAAATCCCAGGCTTAATAATTCCTGCCTCATTGCTCCGGTAAGCGTCTTATATCCCTTGAACAGGTTCTTTACTCTCTGTTTTCTTTCATCACTCAAGTGCTGATATGGGTTATTCTGCAGGATATCCTCCAGAATATCGTAAAGGCGTGTTCCCTTCTCAGTATTGTTAAGAGCGTCGGCCAGAACTCCCAATACCATGTCTTTTACTTCGTCCGGATAAAAATCTTCTTCATCGCCCTGGTAAATGATTGGCATCGCGTCAGATGCATTCATCTTCGCACGGAGTCCAAAGTTTTCCATCTGAAGTGCTTCATTTGCTTTTGCCAATTCTTCCACTTTTCTCTGAAGGCTCTTAATGTCCTCATCAAAGGCCTCATACACCTGACTGATTTCTTCTTCAGCACTTTGCTTGGCACTTTCTGCCTCAGCAAGTCTGGAAATCTGATTGGCAAGATTATCCGACAGAACCGCGCTGTTCACGCCTTGCCAGGTATATAAAGTATCCATACGCTGTGAATTCCAGTACTGGATAACATGACGGATTACTTTTTCTAATCGAACATCTATGTTTCCAGTTGAACTCCGGAATAAGAAGCGTTTTCTATTTACACCCAAGGATGGATAGTAAATACGAACAGCTCCGTACTCTTCCGGGGTTTCATCGCAAATATCTATGCATTCCTGGCAGGCGGCTTTGCTCTCTTCGACAAGAACATGCGCAGCTCCCTTTAATCTGGATGCTAGCCAGGAAATACTGAGCGGATCATGATTTTCATAATCCTTTGCCACATATACAACCGGCAATTCGTAATATTCCTTATTCTTCAGAACCGTTTGAATCAAATCAATCTGAGCATCCGATATCACAATCGGATCCCTCAAGACTGGAATTCCATGATCGTCCTGCAGGTATCCATGCTCAATCAGCAGGGATATAAAATGTGGTGTCGAAAATTTAGCATTCATCTCCAGTGCATCTTCGCTATAGGTACGATCCAAACGAATTGCTATCTTTCGTTCTGAAAAATTGACAATAAAGTCAGTATCCCAGGCAACATCATCTGCTGTGATCTTCTCGTGGCGCACAGCAAGAATATCCTTCTCTAGATAATCTATGATTTCGATAGAGAGCTTCTCTGTGCCAAACTTAATATTTCTCTCACCATTCCAGGATACTCCTTGAACGATGTTTTCTTTATACTTGGCGCTTTGGTTCCAGAGGGAGACAAGCTCTATAAATTTTTCTTTTGTAAGCGATTCTGTAATATCAAGAATCGTTGAAAACAGCAGCATGCCATCACCATCCTTTATTTCTTCAAATTAGTGATTTAATCTTCCAATCCTCTTACCGGTCTTGGCAAGAATCAAGGCCTCGTCATAAGAACATCCATTTTCTTTCGCGAACAAATATAACGCCTTATCAAGATATGGATATTTTCGCGGATCTACGAATCCACGATTGCATTCCAACCATGCCCTATGATATAGAGCTTTGATTTTATCGTCATCTATGTCAAACAAACCCATTTGTCATCTCTCCATAGGTTCCAGATAAGTAACAACCTTACTTGTCTTCAAGGCATACTCGATTTCTGAACGTGTACTTTCACCGATATAGCCACCGACATTGATCACAAATATTTCATCTGCCATATCTATTTTTCGCTTATGCATATCATCGAGCATTTCCTTAGTTGCAGTCAAAGTCCCCTCATCCATGTTTTCCCAGACTTCATTATCTCCTGAATGTCCGAACAATCCCACACTGATTACAATATTACCAGCTAAGGTTAGTTGTTTTTGAGCATTCATAAACTGCTTTTTAAACCTGGTGCTTCCACACAGCGTGATCACCTTATAATTCCCAACCATTGATACTTATTCCTCCATAAAGAAATCGGTATCTATCCGTTTAATCTTATACACCGTCTCCGTCGACACACCCAGTTCATATTCAATCATCAATTTTGCGAGCGTATCTCCATCGACCAAGATAATACTCTGACCGGCAGCATAATCAATTGCTCCTTGTGAAAACGAAGTCGTTGTAATGAATAGGCCTTTTGACGCATGCTGGCCTGCCATTGCACCAAAGAACTTTTGAATTTCCGGTCTGGAAACAGTAGTTTTAGGATCCCACTTCTTGGCCTGAATGTAAATCTTATCAAAGCCAAGTCTGTCCTGATAAATCACGCCATCAATTCCACCATCACCGGTGGCTTGGGTTGTCATTCCATGTCCATTCAGTTCTTTACAATATCCCATTTTTTCTAAAAGCTTTACTACCATATGCTCAAAGTAAATAGGCGACTGCTTAAGAACCATCTCCAGAACTTCACTTGCCAACTCTTCATTTATCTGATCATACACTCTCTGCATCGTATCCTGTGGAGTTTCCTCATTGGTAATATCCACCATCGGTTGTTTGGCTGATTCTTTCTTGAGAGGGATTTTCTTAAATTCACAAAAACCTGGAAATTGAGCCAGCACATCATCGTCAATCACATCATACTGCTGACAGACTCTCAATCCATCAGCAGTAATTTTGACTTCAAATCTTGAAGGTGTTTCAATAAGCCCTGCATGTTTCAAGTAGGTTTTGTTCCATCCAATTCGATTATTCAATACTGTTTGAGTTCCGCTTGCAAGCATCATTTCAGTCTCTTCTTCAGAAAGATTGAATGCCTCAATAATTCGCAGCTTAACCTCCTTGGTTTTATGCACTTCCTTATCCATCAGCGCAGCAAGATAAGGCTTATATATTTCGTGATATTTTGGCATTGGCATACTAAATCACCTCTTGATATCTGTTCCTACTTCTTATGGAAGTAGAATGGTTTCTTTTTATTTGGTCTCTTCTGACCCTTTTTGGTTTCCTTTTCTTCGGCTCGTTTTTCGGCTTCCGTCTGGTCCTCAATACTCTTTCCGAGCTTTGGAACTCGCTTTGGAGCTTTCTGTCCCCAGCCCTGAGCTTTGAGTATCTCCTGTACCTCTGCAATATGTGTTGCGGTAAAAGTGATTGAGGTATCACCAATCGGGACCTCAAACTTGCCTGCGGTAGAAGGCTTTACAGCCATAATGGCCTTGATAAACTCTCCCCAGACGATATCATTGTATCGCATAGAAATATAATCTTTGCTACAAGTCAAACACAGATTCAGATACATCTGATTCCATGCATATGCAGGTGCCTTCTCAATATCGTTTCGTTCGATATATTTCTTATGTACCTTCTGCCTACACATCTGACAGAAACAGCGATTCTCGCTAAACATACTTTGGTACATACTGTATGCGTAGTTCTTTTTATCCAGAGCAAATTTCGGCTTCCACTGGATATACTGTTTCTCCACGTAAGGGTTCTTGGAGCCCTTCCATAAAGATTGAATGTGTGCACGGAGAGATGAGAAATTCTTCACTTCCTGTTCTGGAAATTCTTCATAAACGTCATCGTCATCATCTGAACTTCCCGCGCCAAAATCCAGATTATATCTTTCAATCTGGTCATCCGAAATCAATCCAGCACTAATCAACCTACTAATTATCTCAAAGAAGTTCTCGAAGTCACACTGAAGATCTTCGATGTCATCGTCCTGTATTTCTTTTATTTCAAGATCAAAATCATCGTAATGAATTTTCAAAACATCAAGACATCCAAGATACTGTGCTAATTTCACATATTTCTCAGAAACGGTATAGGCTAAGATCAATGGTCCGGCAAAATATTGTC
>JAUNAE010000173.1 GCA_030527765.1 Eubacteriales bacterium | reverse complement strand
TTCGCAACTGCCGAACTCGCGCGCGAATCTTCTTACGAGATTCGCGATTTAAATTGCGTGTATCTTGCACTTTGTTTGCACGTATAAAAACCCTTGAACGATTCACGGATGTAAGAATCCGGGAACAATTCAAGGGTTTCTTTTATGTATCCTTTAGATTATCCGAGTATTGCGGAGTCGTTGGAGAATTCCTGTCCGCTTGCTTTCTCAAACTGATCCAGCAGATCTTTGACGGTGAGTTTTTTCTTTTCCTCACCTTCGATGTCGAGAATGATTTTTCCGTCCATCATCATGACAAGACGGTTTCCGTGAGCGATCGCGTCTTTCATGTTGTGGGTGATCATCAGTGTTGTCAGGTGATCACGGTTTACAATCATTTCTGTGATTTCAAGAACTTTAGCTGCTGTTTTTGGATCCAGTGCAGCGGTATGCTCATCCAGAAGGAGAAGTTTTGGCTTCTTTAAGGTTGCCATAAGAAGGGTCAATGCCTGACGCTGACCGCCGGAGAGAAGACCGACTTTGGATGTCAGACGGTTCTCCAGACCAAGATCAAGAATTTTCAGCAGTTCTTTGTATTCCGCACGCTCAGCGGATGTGATGCCCGGTTTCAGAAAACGAAGTTTGCCGCGGCGTTTTGCAAGAGCGAGGTTCTCCTCGATTCCCATGGTTGCTGCAGTTCCGGTCATAGGATCCTGGAAAACACGGCCGAGGTATTGTGCTCTTTTGTGTTCCGGAAGTTTGGTGACGTCTGTTCCGTCGATGAGGATCTGACCTTCATCTACAAGCCAGGTACCTGCAACGGCATTCAGCATGGTTGATTTTCCAGCACCATTTCCACCGATGACTGTGACGAAATCGCCATCGTTCAGTTTCAGATTCAGGCCATTGAGGGCAACTTTTTCGTTGATTGTATTTGGATTAAAGGTTTTGTGAAGGTTTTTTAACTCCAGCATATTAGTTACCTCCTTTTTTTACAGGTTTGTTGAAGTATTTGTTCTTCCAGTATGGGAAGGCAAGGAATACAGCAACAACCAGTGCGGAGAGCATTTTCAGAAGGTCGGTATCCACACCAAGCCAGATAACGATCTGCAGTACCAGATAGTAGAGAATGGAACCGAAAACAACTCCCAGAAGACGAAGTGCGAAGTTTCGGAAGATTTTTCCGAAGATTGCTTCGCCGATAATAACAGCTGCCAGACCGATAACGATGGATCCGCGTCCCATGTTGATATCAGCAAATCCCTGATACTGGGCAAGAAGTGCACTGGAGAGTGCAACAAGTCCGTTGGAAATCATTAAACCAAGTACTTTGTTGAAGTTTGTGTTGATTCCCTGTGCTCTGGACATGTTTGGATTACATCCGGTGGCACGGAGTGAACAGCCAAGTTCTGTTCCGAAGAACCAGTAGAGTACTGCAATGAGTACAATAATGAATACAGCGACTACAAAATTTGAGTTTTGAAGGAATGGAACGTTTTTGACTCTTCTTAAGGATACGAGAAGAGGATATTTGTCAACGTTGATCGCTTGATTGGCTTTTCCCATAATCTTCAGGTTTACAGAGTAGAGACTCAGCTGAGTAAGAATACCTGCGAGAATTGCCGGGATTCCCATGAAGGTGTGAAATACACCT
Organism: Eubacteriales bacterium; assembly: GCA_030527765.1. The sequence continues at coordinate 6,166 of JAUNAE010000173.1, read as the reverse complement.
GTAACGAGTCCTGCCAGAAGTCCGGCACCGAAAGCTGCCAGCATGGACATAAATACGGAATGTCCGCTGATCATCATCATGATGAAAACTGCACCTCCGGTACACATTGTACCGTCAACAGTCAGATCGGCGATATCAAGGACACGGAAGGTCAGATACACACCGATAGCCATAATACCCCAGATCAGACCTTGGGCAGCTGCACCGGGAAGTGCATTGATTAAGTTCATAATTTGCATTAAAAAGTCCTCCTTTGGAAAGCGATTTTGCGAGTGTCCGCGTAAATTTCTGCCTTCGCAACAAAAGCGAGGCAGGCAAATGCCCGTCCCGCTAATTGTTCTTTTATAATGTTGTAGGTTCTATAGAAGATGCCTTCTTCAATTACTCAGCTTCGATTGCCTCGTATCCGTCAGGAATCTCAATACCAAGAGCTTCACAAATGGTTGGATTGTATTTCTTTGTGAACTGAGGTGCATATTCAATCTCCATTGTAGAAATGTCCTCGCCATCTACAAGAATTCTTGCTGCCATTTCACCGGTGGTATATCCAAGGTCATAGTAGCTGATGGAAAGAGTAGCAACACCGCATCCGGAGCAGATTCCTTCTTCACCGCAGATTGCAGGTACACCGGCCGGCTGAAGAATGTTGTTGATCAGCTCTGCGTTGGAAGCACAGGTATTGTCGGTTGGGATGTAAACTACATCGCAGTTGCTGGAAGCGTCGGTTACGACAGCACTGAGGTCGTTAGAGTCGGAGAACTGATAGTACTCACAGGTATATCCAAGATCCTCGAGAGCTGCTTTGACGGTATCTACCTGATACTGGGAGTTTGCCTCAGCGGAGCAGTAGAGAAGACCTACATTCTTTGCATCCGGGAACAGTTCTTTTACCATTTCTGCCTGAGCATCAAGTGGAGCGAGATCGGATGTACCGGATACGTTGGTTCCTACGAGACCGTCGAAATCATCAATTTCAAGAGCAACACCGTACTCTGTTACAGCTGTTCCGAGAACCGGAATCTCTGCAGTTCCTGCAGCTGCTGCCTGAAGAGCAGGAGTTGCATTTGCAAGAATCAGATCTACATTGCTGGAAACAAAGCTGTTGATGATTGTTGAACAGGTGTTGGAATCACCCTGAGCGTTCTGCTCGTCAAAAGTAACGTTATCGCCGAGTTTGTCAGTTAAAGCGGCCTTGAAACCTTCGGTAGCTGCATCCAGCGCTACGTGCTGTACAAGCTGGCAGATACCTACGTTATAAGTCTGCTCTTCTGCAAAAGCGGTTGTTGTAAGGCCGAGTGCCATTACTCCGGTAAGAGTGAGAGCTGCAATTTTGTTTTTCATAATAAGTTCCTCCTGTTTTGCTTCGAAATTTCAATAGAGATTTTTGAAGTTCCGTTGCCTGTAATTTGTTTTCATGATTTGCTATATGAATGATATATAGCAATGGATGTTGTGTATTTGATGTTTATCAAATTACGATATTAGTACTATAACGCTTTAATGTCACAAAGTCAATGAGTAATTTTTGCTGATTTTCATGTTTTTTTCGAAAACTTTCAAATTTCGGTTGTTCATAAACAGGAGTGGCTTTATACTTGAGGTAAATAGCTGGAGATTTCGAGAACTTGAAATGTTATACTTGCATTGAAAATAAACGTTTTACTCTTACAAACGTGAAATTCGGAGGTGGGTTGATATGTTGCAAGACGCAATTTTTCGAGAGATAGAAGAATATATTTTTGTTGAGGGTGAGCCGCAGAAGGCGGATGTCATTTTTGTACCGGGAAATGGGTTTCCGCAGATGGCAGAGAGGGCTGCCAAGCTTTATCGAGAGGGATTTGCACCTTTTGTACTGCCAAGTGGAAGGTATAGTGTCACTCTTGGGAAATTTGTCGGCGTTCAGCAGAAAATAGAAGTGTATCACAAGGATTATCGTACGGAATGGGAATTTCTGAAGGATGTTCTGATGATGAATGGCGTTCCGGAAAAAGCAATTCTCAAGGAAGATTGCGCTACTTACACTTATGAGAATGCGGTGAATTCCAGAAAAGTGACCGACAGGGAAGGAATCGAAGTTCGAAAAGCGATTCTTTGCTGTCGAAATTATCATGCAAGAAGAGCTTTGAAATATTATCAGCTTCTTTATCCGGAAACAGAATTTTATGTATCTGCCTGTGATCTGGATGGTATCAGGCGTGATAACTGGAGAGAGACAGAAGCGGGGATTGATGCGGTTATGGGAGAAGTAAGCCGAATCGCAAAACAATTTGGGATTTATATGAAATAAAAAAATCTTCAAGTTCACAGGAGATGACGGCTGTGGGCTTGAAGATTTTTAATTTACTGTTCCTCTGTATCCTCGGAAATTTCCGGAAGCCAGATGTGAACCCGATCGATTCGTTTGTTGTGAAGTTCGTCTACAACGAGGCGAATTCCATCAGGCAGAGTAACGGATTGTCCCTGCACCGGGAGTGAATCGAGAATTTCAATTATGTATCCTCCAAGAGAATCATAATCTTCTGAGGAAAGATTAATATGAAGGATATCATTGATGTCATCGAGTCTGGCGGAACCGAGGGCAATGTATTCGCGGTTTGGTTGGATTTCGATGAGATCTTCTTCTTCATCTTCATCGTATTCGTCACGGATTTCACCGACGATTTCTTCGAGAAGATCCTCGAGAGTGACAAGACCTGCCGTGCATCCGTATTCGTCAAGCACAATGGCAAGATTTACGGAGGCTTTTCGCATTTCTACCATCAAATCTGCCGTTGCCTTGTATTCGTAAGTGAAATAAGGCTGGCGAAGAATCTTGCGAATGGAAAACTCCGTGTTTTCCGGATAGAGCATGAGATCTTTGATGTTAATAATTCCGATGACATTGTCTGTGTTCTCTTCGTATACCGGAAATCTTGTATGACGGTCCTCGCGGAAAATATTCATGAGTTCTTCATAGGTGTCTGTGACATTGACAAAAGTCATGTCAATTCGCGGTATCATGACATCTTTTGCTTTGGAATCTCCAAAGTCAAACACGTTGTAGATCATCTGTTTTTCTTCGTTTTCAATGACTCCGTCTTCCTGGCTTACATTTACCAGAGTGCGAAGCTCATGTTCAGTCATGGTATTTGCTTTGGCGTTGGGATCAATTCTGAGAAGATACATTACCCCGCTGGACAGTTTTCCTACGAGAAATACAAGAGGAGTGAGCAGAAGCATCAGTCCGTAAATGATTCTTGCGTAGGAGAGGGCTACTCGTTCTGAGTAGATTGTCGCCAGAGTTTTTGGGGTGATTTCTCCGAAGAGCAGGATCAGCAGGGTCAAAAGACCGGTTGCAATACCGACATATATATTTCCGAACAGCTCTATGGTAAGCGTTGTCATAAGAGAAGAAGCTGCCATATTGACAATGTTATTACCTATAAGAATGGTGCTGAGCATTTTTCCGGAATTCGAGATTACTTTGTCGAGAATGATTGCCCGTTTGTTTCCCTGTTCTATGAGGGATTGGATTCGAATGCGGTTTACAGTTGTCATTGCAGTTTCTGCGCTGGAAAAAAATGCGGATAACAGAACCATCAGCAGTATGCAGAGGCCCTGTATCAATAGATCTGTTTTCAAAAAAATATTCTCCTTTATGTAACTTGTTGAAGGTTTGCTTAATAAATAGCTTAATACTATAGAGTAGAGAGTAAAGAAACTCCTGCTCTTACTACTATATACTAATTGTACTCTTCCGTTTGAATTTTTTTGTAGAACACACAAACTTTAAAGGAAATGTAATGAATTAGCATAAGATTATTACAAAATGTTTACAAAAACGTAAAAAAGTGATATAGTTACACATAAGCTCGTATAACTATGTGAGAGTACTCCTGTCATATGAGCTCTTTTCCCGGTGAAGCCTGAGATATACAGAGGTGAAAAATATTCTCAACTGATTGCAGTTGAGTGTATTTGTGCTCGATGGAATATTTGAAAACCGGGAAGCTTGTGTGACAGATTAGATATTACTTAGGGAGGTAACTATGAGAAAGAGTGTTATGAGAAAACATTTTAAGAGGACAACCGTATTCCTTGCGGCCGCAGCGGTTTCAGCATCTTTATTCGGAGCCCCGGGGATTGCTACTTTTGCATCCGATGCATCCGGCAAAATTGAGGTGAGTGCGCTGATTCCGGATAATATAACTATTCAAAGTCCTGCAAGACTTTCTGATATCCGTCTTCCGGAGAGTTCATATGGAACCTTGAAGTGGGCTGATGACAGTCAGTATGCAGATGAGCGGTCTGAGAGTTTCGAAGTTGTCTTTGTTCCGGGAAAAGACGTGGATCTTTCCGGTGTCTCCGGATGGGATTCCGGTGCAGGCAAGCTTCGTGGATATGTGACAGTCGTAATTACAGATCTGGAAGAGGGTGTTGAAGAACCGGAAGAAGAACAGTCGGATGAGACCGTGGAGCCGGAAGGAACAGAAGAATCTGTCAAAGATGAAGATGATGGAACGACTGAAGCACCTGCCGATGCGGATGAAACTGAAGTGACAGATGAGAATCCGGCAGCGGATGCAGATGAACCGGAGAACTCTGCAGAGGCAGACGAACCGGCGGATGATGCAGACAATACAAATACAGAAGATGCAGATACAGAAAATGCAGATACAGACGATGCTCAGGAGACTCCGGTACCAACAGAGGAACCGGAAGTGACACCGGCTGCAGAGTCCGAGGACAGTGCGGATGAAGATCCGAATGCATCTGTGACACCGGCTGCAGGTGAGAATACGCAGGAGACTGAGATTACAGTAACTCCGACTCCGGAGAGTATTTTTGACCAGGATCTCCCGGTAGATGATCGCCCGGACGTTGCAGCAGAGGATCTTACAGAAGAGGAGATGTTCGTTCAGGGAGAAATCAACCACAGCAGCGGCGGAATCTGTGTTACAGGTGTGGAACTTCCGTGGTATGTACAGTTCCGTGTTTCAGATGGTTCCGCATATCAATTCTCGAATGCATCTGATGCGAAGATTTTCAAATCTTATGAGTTTGAACTTTGGGATCTGAAAAATAATACTGAATATGAAATTCCGGATGGTCAGTACATCAGTGTGATGATTCCGGTTACTGCGGGATATAATTACACGGTTGAACATCTTCTCGATAATGGCGCAGTAGAAAGCATTGTTCCGACACTGGATGGAAGTACACTGATTTTCAGTACCCATTCTTTCAGCCCGTTTGGGATTGCCGGAAGTACTCCGGTCGTAGGTGGTGATATCGCAGAGAACAACTATGCGACTCCGACACCGGTACCGAATACAACAACTGCGGCACCGACCACCGCTCCGGGAAACAACGGAAATAACAATAACGGAAACAACGGCGGTAATAATAGTGGCAGCAGTTCATCAAATGGTCAGACAGGAAATAATGGTTCCACAAACGGGGGCAGCAACATTCAGAATCAGAATGTCACCCCAACTCCGGAAACTTCCAATACAAGGAACGTAGAAACAGGAGACAACACTCCGATTGTTCTGTTTATCGTCCTTGCAATACTTGCCTGCGCAGTTATCGCAGGTGCATTGATCTGGCTCCTCAATAGAAAATAATAAATTAAAGGGCACTTCCTGAACATAGTTTGTAAGAGTTCGGGAATCCTTTGGCAAGAATCGGGCGAATGAAAAAAAGCTTTCAAAACGCTCTAATCTATGCTATACTATGCGAAGAATATTTTCTAAGGAGGACTCAAAATGGAGCATATTAAAACATTGAATACAAAAAATCTGCAGAACACCGTTAAAAAAGGCGGATGCGGCGAGTGCCAGACTTCCTGCCAGTCTGCTTGCAAAACTTCCTGTACAGTAGGAAACCAGAGCTGCGAGCACAAATAAATAGGGCTGTGGAACAGAATTTGCATAAGCAGCGGTTTATCCGCTGCTTATCTTTTTGATTACAGGAAACTATTTGGGATTAGAAATCTGGTTGTGAATAGCTGTCAGAATATAATATAAGAAGGAAAGTAACTGTCCTATGCTCATGAATACGTATGATTACGTGAGAGACGTATATCTGTATAACTTCAGTGCTTATGAGCAAGTATCAAAGCGCAGATTGCGAATATTCGCTTTATTTTCGGGGCTGTAAGGATAAGTTATGAAGAGGATAAATA
>JAUNAE010000172.1 GCA_030527765.1 Eubacteriales bacterium | reverse complement strand
CAAGCGGTTTTTTATCAAGAAACTCTTTAATCAGAAGTGTTTTATCCACATAATAATATTCTGACTGAGCTCGAACATAATCAGAAATACCAATTGGCAGCGGTTTTGTCTCTGTGTTTTTGGGTTTTGAGTATTTCCCTGTGGTCATTCGTCCATCTGCAGGACGTACAGCATCGTCCGGAATCAGCCATTTTCTTCCTTCTTTCACAACTCCTGGAATTTTCCCCTTGCTGCACATTTCATTGATTGTATTCTTCGACAATCCCCACTCGACTGCAATTTGCTCACTCGTTCTCATTCGCCCCACTCCTTTCGAATGATTCTCCATTGTTTGTTTTGATTATAAATCATTTCGGCCGAATTATCAATTTTTCATTGACATTTCGGCCGGATTACAATAATTACTATAGATTGTATTTGGTACCTTGTTAATACTCTTTCGCAATTTCCTTGATTCCATACATTTCTTTGAATCGCGTCAGATCCTGATTATTTCTTATAAGCATGACTTCCTCAAATTTCCCGGTATGGAGATCTTTGAAGCCCGCCACCTGTTCTCCGGTGCAGATACTGCAGTGCAGAACAGGAATCTGTTTTTCTGCATCATACGTTCTTTTCTCGACCTTATGTTTTCGAAACGACAGAAATTCCAGCATAATATTTCCTCCAAACTCCGGAGATTCTTATACGGTCACCGCCTCCGGCCAGTACTGTCCAATCTGTTCCTTCTGGAGTTTCTCACCAATGACGATCAGGACATTCTGCCCTGCAGAAACCTCCTCTATCCGGAACGTATCCCGAGTTGCGTTAATTTCTTTCCATTTCTCTTTTGCGGGCAGGAATCCCTTGACCCTCCGCACATGACCGCAGGTGTCATCCTTGAAAAGGCGCTGAATTTTTTTCTCCAGTTCTTCCTCTGAATCTGTGATGTGCATGTAAAACAAACTCTGAAAACCGGAGCCATCTGAAATCTCCTGCTTTTCATAGGATGCGAGTACATGTCCGGAAGTCACAAATTCTTCCCATACATCCCCATTCCAGGCACTTGCAGGCGTAATCAGGTCTGATTTCTTCAGAATTCGATCGGATCTGACTGATGAGAGCATTCCGTTTAGTTTCTCAAGAATTGTATCCACGGAAGCCTCTGTTTCTTCCATATGAGTCAAAAGAACTTTGCCGCTGCAGGCGATCTGGGAAGCCATCATATAGGCTGCCTCATGGGAAAGTGCGTCAAACTCTGTACTGCCGTCTACCAGTGCAAACACATTTCCGATTTGATACCATCGGTTCAGAGGCTCCTCCCGCAGGGTGTCAAAAAACTCATCTACGTCATAGATCCCTGATGGCTCCACGATCACCCGCTCATAGCCAAGCATTCCCATGGAAATCAGCTTGGTACGGAATCTCCGCATATGTGCCTCGGCTCCATCTCCTCCTACGATCATCTCTACATCACAGAGCGGCCCTTCCAGTTCCTGCAATATCAATGCATCCACATTGATTGCACCGTGATCGCTCTCCAGAATACAGAGGTTCGTCCCCTGCTCTATCAATTTCTCTGCATAGGAGCGGATAAACGTTGTTTTTCCGCTTCCCAGAAATCCTGTAATCAAATCAATTGTAACCATTTGTATACTATGCTGCCTTTCTACATCAATTGAAAATTCTCATCTTGAGGTATATTTTACCATACAAAAACGCCCCTTGAAACAAAGGTTTCAAAGGGCGATTATATAGCATCATTCTATCATGGACGATTACTGTTCCATCACAACAACGGCTTTGATTACTTTTCCGGATCCGGAGTCAATTCGTGCCTGCTCAATATCTTCAAAATTGTACTTCGTAATGATCTTATCTACAGGGAACTTACCTTCTTTGTACAGCTGTACCAGACGTGGGATAAAAATCTGCGGAATTGAATCACCTTCGTAGCAAGCCTTCAAAGTTCTTGTCATCATCAAAATTTCAGTGCCGACATCAAAATTTTCCAGCTTTCCGGTCGGTGCAAGTACAACAATGGTTCCATGATATGCCGTTGAACGAATCGCATTCATGATCATGTTTCCATTTCCGGAAGTATCTACGGCATAATTTACGCCTCCATCTGTCAGCGCCTGCACGGCATCGGCAATACTGATGCCCTCCTCCAGCTCTTTTCGATTCACTACATGCGTTGCTCCCAGTTCCTTCGCAAGTTCCAGGCTCTTTGCATTTCCACCGACTGCAATAATCTGTCTGCAGCCCGCTACTTTGGCAGCCATAATGGCGCTCATGCCAACAGCACCACATCCAAAAATTGCAATACTGTCTTCCACATTCGGTGAAATTGCATTCAGCACAGCACCGGCACCGGTCTGTACTCCACATCCAAATGGAGCAATCATTGCAAGATCCACATCTTTATCAATCTTTACAATATTTCTTGCATTTACAGTAGAATACTGTGCGAAAGAAGACTGTCCAAAGAACATGGAGAGTTCTTTTCCCTTCTGAAAAATCTTTGTCACTCCATCTGCTCCAATTCCGCCAAAATTGATCTGATTGAAGTTCTCACAATATGCAGGTTTCCCAGAGATACAGTTTTTGCAATGTCCGCAAGTCGCAAAGGAAAACGCCACGTGGTCTCCAACGGAAAATCCTTTTACCTGATCTCCCACTTTTTCAATGATTCCGGCTCCCTCATGTCCCAAAACCATCGGCATTTTAATGCCAATTGTTTTTCCAAACTCATCTGTATGACAAAGTCCGCTTGCCACAACCTTCACCAGAACTTCGTCTGCATTTGGTTCCTTTAATTCAACTTCTTCAATATGATACGGTTCATTTGGTGTACGGGTTACAGCAGCTTTCATCTTTATAAACATATTGGCATCTCCTTTAACAAGAATAGTATCACTTGGTTGTTTTGTTCTGTTAACAAATTAACATGTTTATCACCTTGTGTAAAACATCCTTATCTTGTTTGATAACAACTGTCAGTTGTCGACAAATGCAGACAGCAAATATTTTTTCAGAAGAGTTACTTCTCTTCTCTCTTGAGCGCCTTTCGGAATTTCCAGTCCAACTTCCCATAGAAACTGCGGATTGGCAAAGGGGATTGCCCGTATTCCTTCCAGTTTTTGCTCCTTGGCAACAAAATCAATCGTTTTTTTATGACAGGAAAAATCTGATACATCGTTCCATATGCACAGACAAGAGTGACTGTCTTTTTTCCGTATTTTACGGCATCCATCTTTTTATGGAGCAGACTGTACTGCTTCTGAATCTGTATCGCTTCCTGATACAGTGTTTCACCTGCAATTGTCGGAGTAACTCCCGTATTAGAACGTTTAAACAAGGTTACATCCAGTTCCTTTTCCAGTGAGCGTATACTTTTGCTAACTGCCTGCTGGGTCAAAAACAACGCCTCTGCTGTTTTGTGCATATTTTGATTCTCGTATAAAGAAATAAAAACATTTAACAAACTTTGATTCAAAATTATCCCTTCTCCACTTTTTCAAGTCTCTCAAACAACATCGTAATATTTCTCATCAGCGAATTCTAACGGCCTATCTCCTTAGTCCCTGTTGATTACTTTTTCGAATCCAAACATGCCGTCAAATTCATCCCCCCTCATTCTGTGCATCTTCCGGAAATTCCGGGTCCGGATGGAACGGGTTGTAGAAATCAACGATGTGGAATCTGCAGACGTTTACATAGAAATGAATATTTCTCTTCTCAAAATATGGTGTGCAGGTTTTCCATACTTTTGTATTCGGATATAACTTTTCCAGTTCAAACCAGATAAATTTGCCGATTCCTTTGCTCTGCACTCCATGTTTTACATACAGAAAATCCAGATGGTTCTCTCCGGTTTCTTCATTTATGACGACAATGGCACCGCCAAGCATCGTCCCTTCTTCGTCTACGGCTTTATATGCGACCGCTCCTTCCGTATGGAGAGAATGTTCAATATCCTCATCCGGCAGAATCTGCGCTTCTGTATCTCCTTCATAATTTCCTTCGATTGCACCAAGCTGAAATGCTTCCTGCATGTCTCTTTTAAGTGGTATCAGATCTTTTTCTTCTACCTTCAACAATCTCAAATCCATTATAAAAACCTCCTACTGCATACAGTTTTTTGTTAAGTAAAATCACTTGACATCTTCTGTTGAAAAGACGTGTAAAATACTGCATGCACTCAAATAATTTGCCTTATTATTGACGGGTGCTCCTATCGATGTACGTTTCCGTGCATTCTAAAGCAAATTCTAGTACGCTATCGTACATAAGTCAAATGAAGAAATTCTGAATTTTTCTTCAGATTTGATTGCAGGGAGAATTTTTTTGCAAAACAAAATCCCCCTTGAAAACACGAGGTTTCCAAGGAGGGGAGAACTGTCATTCTTCCATCGTCTCTTTTAATCGATCAATCAGGTGCATCGTTGCAAATGCAATCGTTTCAAAATGCATATAATCTGTGGAATTATAATCCCACATAAATTTCAGGACCGCATCAAACTCCTCATCCGCATCCCAGAACTGCACCATAACAGGCAGAAAATCAAACACCGGAATGATGTAAGATACATCGCCAACTTCCTGAGAAACTCCTCCAAGTTTCTCGCAGGCAGCACTAAGGGCCTCCATGTGACCTGCGAAGTATTTGCTCTGAGTCGAAAACAGGTTTCCCGCAGCGGAAGCAGATTTCGTCGTACCGGGAAGTGATCCCACCGGAACGAAACGCTGTGCCAGAACGCAGGAGGGTTTTGATGAGACAAGTACATCAAAAATCGTCATACTGTCATTGTACCCCGCATGTACATATTCCCTTGTCTTATCGGAATACCATTCCACTCTTCCGCTCACCCTGTTGATTCTGTATTCTCGTCCTACAAATCGAAGATATAAATAATCCGTATCGTGTCGAAGTGCGAATTTATCAATCATCTTCTGCTGATCATAGGTCGCAAATTTTAATTCCATTTTGTCACGCATCATTTCGTAATTGGATGGCCCGGTTTGTTTCATAAATTTCATTTTATTCGATCGCCTCCGACTCGGTTACATTCGAATATATAATAGCATATTTTGCCTTCTTTCCACTATATCGTTTGTATCTTCCCCTTTCAGAGACCATTATTTTCCCTGATTACTCTTCGCCATTACATACTGAATAATATCAAAATGATCAAATGCCATATCCTCTTTTTTCAGTGAATCAAGCTCTACCCAATAAGCATTCAACGCATCTGTATTGGCCAGCGGATGTACGGAAAGCTCGTCCACTGTAACACAATAAGCAGCACTGATGATCCATCCTCTCGGATCCCTTCCCTTTTCAGATGTGATCTTTACAAGATCCTTTTCTGTGATTTCTGCGGAAACGGAAGTCTCTTCCAGCAGTTCTCTTGCCGCTGCGTATTCAATAGACTCATCTGTCGGCAGATAAAATCCTCCCGGCAGCGCCAGTTTGTTTACATATGGATGCTCTGCTCTTGTAATTAACAGAATCTTATCCTTTGTCTGATTCAGCACAATCAGGTCCACAGCTACCGACGGTGCATCATATTCATGCCGGTTATACTTTCCGATATAAATTTCTTCTCCCTTTTTATCATCCAGCCAACGATCTGACATGCTGAACATTTCTTCTACGCTTCTCTCACTGTAGAAAAGAGGAATGATTCCGTACAGATGTGCCGCACCGTAATCGGTGAGCATAAAGGTGTCATCGTCCACATATTCCATCAGATGGTTCTTTTCAAGGAAATCGATCTGTTCTTTGAATATTTCTCTGAAATCCTCTCCAAAACAGTTGTAGTATGATTTCATCGAAATAAATCCAAAGTAAAACATGACCGAGAGTGCTTTTGCACGAACCTCTGCAACCGGCATATCCGCAATGTCATTGATCGGAAGAAGCCCTTGATCCAATGCCTCAAAATAACGTTTCAGTTTGTGGTCTGCGCATCCCAGATTATAGGCAAGATAATTTCCAACAAAGGACTGTGCACCAAGGCCGAATCCCACATAAGAGGTCGCATCAACTACTCGCTTTGTCAGATAGGAGGATGTACCCAGATCATTTGGAATTCTGCTGAATGTATTTTTTCCGTTGTTGGCAATATATCCGGCCTCCCTGAGCAGTTTGTACGCAATATCATACTGTCGGTTTACCTTGTAAAGGGTCACGCCCTGGGACTCTGCCTCCAGCTTCGTTCCTTTGTAGCGGTTTCTGTAAAGTGTGATGAATTCCGGATTCAGTGCAATCGTATACTTGATCGTATTGGCAAAATCTTCATCCGACTGATTCAAAAAACCATACATCAGATCGATATTCAGGCGGTCAAATCCGGCCTTTCGAATGTTCTCGACCGCTTTTTCATAAATAGATGTTGATCCTTCTCTTCCGAGTGATTCCAGAAGTTTTTCGGATACGGTCTGAAATCCCATGGAGATACGGTTATATCCCAGTTCCCGGATTGCTCTGATCTTTTCCGGATCCTTTGCTGCAATAACCGGCGTAGTCTCGATACTCAGATACATTCCATCTGTCAGATTAAATTTTCGGATGGAATCGGTAATCTTTCTCAGACTTTCAATGGACAGATAAGACGGAGTTCCGCCTCCCAGATCGTATCCCACAATCGGCTTATCTTTGATCATATCACGGTACAGCTCGATTTCTTTCAGAAGATACTCTACATACCGTTCTGCATCGCCGTCTTCCGGTTTATCCAGTACGACATACTCACAGAATTTACATCTTGCCTGACAAAACGGTATGTGTACATAGAGACATAATTCCTTCTGATCCTCAATGTTTTTTCGGACTGCCTCCGCAATTTTATCCGGATTCTTCAGCTCATACTGGGCGAGTGAATTGGGACGGAGCGGGTACGCCGTGTTACAGTAATGATGAAATTTAATTCCCCTGTCAAAGATCTCCCTACATCTCATGTTTTCTCTCCTTTCCGGAAATCACAAAAACGATTTCGCATTGCGCACATAGTATTTTGCCGGCCGATGTGCCAAGATCGCCGCCGTTTCCTCCGTTTCCGTAACATACGGCTTCACCATACGTCTGAAATTCGTATCCGTCGTATCAAACATCACTTCATACGCCTTTTTGATTTCTCCCAGAGTAAATTTTTCCGGAAAGAAATTAAAAATCGTTCGGATATCCGCCCGTATTTCATGCTTCAGATTCAAGTATGTTTCTCCGATAATCACTCCGTGATCGAAAGCCAGGTCACTTTTTATAGAAAAAAAGGTTCGTTCCATGTACGTTTTATGCATAACACAATGCATCTTAAATTCGGTTTCCAACCTTTCCTCTGTCTCCTCGCTAACGAGCACCATATGATAGGTAACCTCATATTCCTGTTCTGAAAGTTCTTTTCTCTTACCGTCAATTTCTTCAATCGTAAACCATACTGCATCCCATGCATCTGTATCTGCCCGCAGATGACAGTCTTCCTTGTGTACCATCCCTGTAAATGTATTCGAGATAATCCATCCCCGCGGATCTCTGTCCTTTGCAGAGTACGTGCCGGTAAGCTTTAAATATGTATCGGAAACACCGGTTTCTTCCGTTAATTCCCGCCTGGCCGTTTTTTGAATCGACTCGGACGGAATGCAAAAGCCGCCGGGCAGTGCCCAGTGATTGATGTACGGGTGGTTCGCTCTTTTGATCAGAAGAATCTGGATTCCGGAAATATCAATTCCGCGAATATCTTCCTGTTTCCGCTGCAGTGTAAAAAGCGCAATGTCCGCTGCCAGCGATGGCCGCTCAAAATCGCTGATCCGATAACTCTGTAAAAATTCCTGTTCTGTCA
>JAUNAE010000658.1 GCA_030527765.1 Eubacteriales bacterium | reverse complement strand
GCAATGTCGAGAGCGTTGGAGACAGATTCCAGATGCTCGATTTCCTGAGTGACTTCCTCAATCTGAACAGTAAGTGCTTCTTCGGTTCGTTTCAATTTGCCATAGCGGTCAAAGTATTTGAGGGCATTTTCCTTCGGAGTTTTCTGAGGATCCAGAGGAATGGTGATTTCCTCATTGGTATAGTAGTTCAGTGCCTTGAATGAGGAAATTCCCGGTTCCAGACCGTAACCGTAGGTATTGATCAATTCGCCGTAAACTTTGTATTTGTCCTTCTTTGCAGTATCGTTCATCTGTTTCTGCTGGAGGAGAAGCTTCTTGTGATCGCGGTCGAGAGCCGTCTGCACAATTCTCCGGAGATCTGCAGATTTCTGACGGATACGTGTGAGAGCATCTTTAGCAGCGTAAAAGGTTTCCAGCATTTCAGAAACACTTTCATAAGGAACAGAGTGATATTCGGATCCATACTGCTGGAAAGGAATGACACCGTATTCCACAGGTTCGTCCCCGCGATAAACAATGTTTGGAGAGAAATCTCCCTGGCGGATCTGTTCCATAAGAAGAACGAAAATATGAGAGAGATGAAGTTTTTCATTTTCGGAGAGGGAGGCCGCAGGGGCACTTCCGTCCAAAGATGCTCTCCAGCAGATTTCCTCCGCCATAACCGGACTGAATCCTGTCAGGGAAGTGTAGATGGCTTTTGCGAGTGGAAGAGGTTTGGCAAGAACGATCTGCCGGAATTCTTCCTCGGAAATCTCCAGAGGATTTTGTTTCTCCTGGGTTTGCGGAATGAAGTAAGGTCTGCCCGGCAGTACTTCTCGCACGGAGCTCATGTTAGAGGAGACGTGTTTGATGCTGTCAAGGATCATACGGTTTTCGTCACAGAAAATCAGGTTACTGTGTTTTCCCATAAGTTCCATGATGAGAATTTTGGAGCAGGGATCCCCCATTTCGTTCAGATGTTCCAGATGAAATTCTACCACTCGTTCCATCTGTGGCTGGACAATTTCAGCGATTCTTGCCGTTCCGATGTGTTTGCGGAGAAGCATGCAGAAATTTGGTGCAGTCAGAGGGCTGATCTTGTTCTTTTCGGTGAAATAGATCAGTGGAAGAGAGGCGCTGGCTGACAGAAGCAGTTTTCTTGTTTTGCCGTTTGCCTTGGTTGTTATGAGAAGCTCGTCCCCTTCGGGCTGAGCGATTTTATAAAATCGTCCTCCGGAGAGAGCTGTGGAAAGCTCTTTGACCAGAGCGGCGATAGTGATACCGTCAAATGCCATGGATGATACTCCTTTCTACTTAGTCAGTGGGAGCGTGGTGCTTCACTGGCAGGAATCAGTATAACATAAGAGGGGGCATTCGTCTAATGGTTCGAGGGGGATTGGGGGTGTGGGATTGAGTTTACGCACTGGAGTGGGGCACTGTCAAGTCTGTTCGTTGGCAAATCTTTTTCATACAGAAGACTAACAGCACACGCCCGATCGATACAGTTCTTGTGACACGCTGCGTTTTCTACTCCTCACA
>JAUNAE010000657.1 GCA_030527765.1 Eubacteriales bacterium | reverse complement strand
ATAGTATCCCAGCACATCGTATACCCACTGCCATTTCAGCTGAGGTGCATTGCTGACCTCCTCTGTCAGTGTCAGATTGCTTTTGCTGAACACGGTATAGGTATAACTTTCATAGTTATTCAGATAGACCCGTTCCATGGTCTCTCCATCCCGGTTCATATGGGTGTCCACATACAGATAAAGGCGTTTTTTCATTTCTTCATCCATGGTATTCTTGGACACATTGATACTGATGGCAGAAATACTGTCACTCTTGTTATTTACCACCACAGGCACCAATCCCTGTTCGCCGGGAGATGCCATAATGGGCTTGTCAGGATCATTGCCCACCTTGATCTCACCGTCAAATCCCCAGGACTCTGCTTCAAAAACCAATCCGCTGGTCTGAACGATGTTGGTATACCAGGCAGAAGTCATAGCAAACAGGATCACGATGGTCAAAACCACTGTCAATCCGGCCAGAATTGCCTGTCTGGTAATATTTTTCTGCACCACCTGCAAATCTGCAGGAGAATGACTTCCCGGCTGCGGCTTTTTTCCTGCAGGGTATCTTTTTCCGGCTGCATTCGTTTTTCCGGAAGGTGCTTTATTCTGTTTCAGATACTTAGGAACCGGTTTCTTGTTCCTTTTGAATTTCAACAAAATATTTCAACTCCTCCATGAGTTCTGCCCGGATTCGTTCGTACATCTCATTGTATTCTTCCTGGGTCATGCCACACAGGGGATCATTCTCCCAGGTCTCATTCTGATGCTGCAGCTGTTCCATTTCCAGCACCATCTGCAATTCCTGCCGGATATTGCTCACACTATCTTTCAGGATCATGGCTGAAAGCAGCAGACTGGGGAATACGATACACCCCAGAAATCCGATTTTACTTGTAAATAAACTCAGAACATTTGCCAACACACTGCCATCTCCCGTATGCCAGATCACTTTTCCAACAAAATTTGTCTGGTCAACAAAGTAGCCGTCCGCCACAAGATTGGCATCGCCCTTTGTTTCCAAAAGCACTCCCAGATTCCAACCACCCGATGGGTCACGATCTTGCCCCAGATCTCCGACACTTGCGTACGAAAACAGATGATGTCGTCCATCCGGATGCTTTCAATATCCACTTGCTGCGTTACCAGCAGGGCACCTACCGGGATCGTCGGTTCCATGCTGCCCGTTACCACACGGAACATCATGAATCCGCCCAGATTCACATAGCCGTTGCTCAACACCTGTACTGCCGTGTACAGGCAAAGCGCCACTGCCAAAACCAGCAGCACCGTAACCAGCAGACTCATCTGACGCTGCAGCCGGCCTTGTCTGCTTTCTTCCATTGATTCATCCATAAACAATTATTTATTGGTCACCGCCAGCCAGTTCGATGTTTACTGCAAACCGGGCAGAACTGACATCGTCCACACAGTCAATGTCCTGTCCTTCCAGCCAGATAAACATCCGGATCCGCTGGGGTATGTTTCGTTCCAGTCGGATAATATACGCATCCTTCGTGGCATTTCCTTGGTTCCC